>DASXTY010000974.1:0-4878 GCA_036505155.1 Polyangiaceae bacterium
TTGGCCAGCGCGGCCGCACAAAGACCCTCACCAGCGCTGAACGGCCCCGGATCCACACCCTCGTCATCCGAGGAGAGCTCCTGCACCTCCAGACGCTTGCCGGAAGCATCCAGTCCCAGGAGGATTGCAGTCCTGAGCCCGAGAGCTTGGCGGAGCAGCCCGAGCGCGAAAGTGAGCGCTTGGTGGATCTCATCCACCCCGGAATACAAAAGGCGCTCTTCGTCTTGGGCGCTGGTGTGTGCGCCGGATTCCGGTGCGCGGCTCGGGGCTCCGAGCAACCGGTACGAGCGCGCCAGCGCCTTGATCTTGGACAGCTCTGCCTGGATGCGAAGGCGGGAGAGACGCCGGACTCGAGCAATCTCCGCTCGAGACAAGAGCGCCGAGGAGAATGCGAACAGGGCTAACAGCAACGCGTGGATGAAAAATCGCTCATCCCGAGCAGGCGTCACATCGGTCACGGCGGCGAACGCAGTCGCGCTCGCTTCGAGTGGCATCACCGACGAGGCATAACCGAGCCCCGCTTCGAGCAGACCCGCAAAGGCCAGCGCTCCGAACGCAGCTCCAGGGCGCGCAAACGCGCCAGCCACCATCATCACCACGTACACCAACGGGTACAATGCGCCGTCGAGACCACCGGGAAGGTGTACGATCAGCGCATAAGCGAGCACCAAGAGGTGAACCAGCAGCTCGAGCTCCAGTCGAGCACCTCCGGATTTCTTTCGCCGGCGCCAGCGCATCGAACACCAGCCGGTCGAGGCCAGGAACAGGACCGCCATCAGAGCGTCCGCCCACTGCGGAAACGGACTCACGCAGCCCACCGCCAGGTACGCCGAAAACCCACAAGCCAGCGCCATGGCGCCGATTCGGGCGAGCCCGTGCTGAACGCCCAGCGCTGCGCGAACCAGCGGATCCATCGATCTTTTGGGCGGTAGCAGAGCCATCGCTCAGCGGCCCACTTTCGCGCGGCTTGCGAGCAGCGGTGTTCGGCGAGAAAATAAGCGGGTGCTTTGGAAGCGATCCTTGCTTGGCTTACTGGCGGCGGCGACTTGGTGTGCTGCACCCGCATGCGGAAACTCGGAACAGGGACCGGCGGGCGCGGCGGGCGGCATCGCTGGGGTGGCCGGACGGGGCGGCGGCGGTGGCACCGGGGGCGGGCTCGGTGACGCCGCGATGGACGTCGGAGCGTCCGGCGGCTCGGGGGGCGCTGCCGGAACCGGGACGGGAGGGACGCGGATCGATGCTGGAGCGCCCAAAAACTGCGTCGTGGATTCGGATTGCACACTCGGGTTGCACCAGGACCAATGTTGTTCGGATTGCTGGGATGCTTATTCCAAAGCCTACGCCACAGCCGATCCCTGCCTCATTGTCCCCGGCGAGCCGGTTCCGAGCACCTGCAGTCCCAGTAACTGCACTGCTTGCCCTCCGTCGACCTGCCTCCAAATCGCGGGCGCGTTCTGCAAAAACGAGACCTGCACCGCCGCGAGCGGCCCCGGTGGCTATGATTGCACGGCGATGCGGGCGTTTTGTCCCCCGGAGCCTCCCCTGGATGGTTCGGATTGCTGCAACGCACCGTCGGGGTCTATGTGCCGCACCACCTGCGTCGCGAGCACGTTTGCCTGTGACTACGACCGATGCCTTCTGGGATTGGGCAGTGACAAGCTCACCGCGCGCTGCACGCAGGGGAAGTGGGTGCTCGAAAGCCAAATGTGCCCGGCGTGCCCCATTTCCTGTGCTCCTGGGGAGATCTGTGTCGTGTTTTCCGATGGGTTGAACACCATCCCGGAGTGCAAGCCGAGCCCATGCGGGCCGGGGCCGGTCGACTGCATTTGTGACCAGACTCTCTGCACCCCGCGGAACGGAAGCTGCGATGAGGGGTCAAGTGGAGGGAGCGTCTTATCCTGCCTCATTCCGAGCGGAGGGCCGTAAGAGGCCGGAGCTCTTTTGGAGAGGCTCCTACATCAACCTACTTTGGTGTGAGGTCCCTTTAGGAAGCGCGCTTGCGCTGGGTGGCGGGTTCAGGTCAAGCTAGTAAGTTGGCCCTCGTGTCCGCCCAAGCAGCCGACGCGCGAGCAACCCGGGAGTCTGATCATGGCCGCGACCAACGGTGCGACGAAGCTCGAGTCGATGAGTGGGCCGCTTCGCGTGTTGCTGGTCGATGATGATCGGGACGATTACGAGATCACCCTGGAGCTCTTTGAGGGCCTCACTCGGGGCGAGGTGGCTCTGGATTGGGTGAGCAGCTACGAAGCGGGCCTGGAAACCATTCGGAGCCGCCGTCACGACGTTTACCTGGTGGATTATCGCTTAGGGGAAAAGACCGGCCTCGAGTTACTGCACGAAGGGCGAGAACTCCGCCCCGAGGCGGCTTTCATAATTCTAACCGGTTACGCCGAGCCGGAGCTCGACGAAGCGGCGATTCGCGCCGGCGCTGAGGACTTCCTGTGGAAAAATCGGTTGGACTCGGAAGTCCTGGAGCGCTCGGTCCGCCACGCCTTCGGACGAAAGCGGGCTGAAGAGCATCTGAAGCGCCAGGACGAGCTCATCCGAATGCTGCACAGGATCATCACCGCTGCCAACGAAGCGGTCAACGTCACGGAAGCGGTCTCAGCGTGCGTCAAAGCGGTGTGTGAATTCACCGGTTGTCATGCGGGCCACGTCCTCTTACCGGCTGTCGACGGGAGCGGCGCGATTATAGCGACAGATATCTGCTACGTCCGGGACCCGCAGCAAAAAGAGCAGCTTCGGCGCGCGTGCTCTGCGCTTCGGTTTGCGCCGGGCAGCGGACTCCCCGGACAGGTGATGCGCACCGGGCAGCCGGAATGGGTGGAGGACGCAAGCCGGGACCCGGGTTTTTTGGCTGCTGGACTTTATACCGACCCACCGATGCGCGGAGCTTGCGCTTTGCCCATCCTCGTCGGCCGATCGGTAGTGGGCGTCATCGAATTCTTCTGTATCGAGGAGCGGCGGCCCGACCCACAGCTGCTCGAGGCGATGCGGGACATCGGAATCCAGCTCGGGCGTGTCTTCGAACGCAGCCAGGCGCGCGGTGAGCTCGAGCAGGCGCTTTCGGCAAAGGCGCAGAGCGAAGCGCATCTCGCCAAGATTTTGGAAACCAATTCCGACGGAATCGTGATGTTCGACATGAACGGCGAGCTCACCTTCTTGAACCCGGCTGCCGAACGGATTTTCAGCTTGCCTCCCGCTTTTGGCGCGCCCGTGCCTTCCGACTTATCGGGCGCCAGTGCGCACGCGGGCATCGACGCGTTGAAAGACCTGCTGTTCAAAAAAACGCCGAGCCCCGACGCCGCGCTACGCGACGTGCACTGCGAAATCCAGACGTCTCAGGGCCTGCGGGCGCTTTCGATGGATGCATCCGCGGTTCACGACGGAGACACGGTCACCGGCATTTTGGCGTCGATTCGAGATGTGACGCACATCCGCAAGCAGGAGCTCGAGCACGAGCGGCTCGAGCAACAGCTGGCCCACGCCCGCAAGATGGAAGCCATCGGGCGGATGGCGGGCGGTGTGGCGCACGATTTCAACAACCTTTTGACCATCATCGGCAACATCGCGCAATTCGTGGTTCAAGCCTTGCCCGAGCAAAATCCGCTGCGCGAGGAGGTTCTCGAAATCGATCAAGCCGCTGCGCGTGGGGCGGAGCTCACGCGCCAGTTACTCGCCTTCAGCAGCAAGCAGGTATTAAACCCGAGGACCATCGATCTTAGAAAGGTTGTCCGGGATCTCAACAAGATGCTGGCGCGCGTGATGGGCGCGCACATCGACCTCATCACGGTTCTGCCGCGCTCACTGCCCTCGATTTTGGCCGATCCCGCCCAGATGGAGCAGGTGATTTTGAATCTGGCCGCCAATGCGCGCGATGCCATGCAGTCGGGCGGAGTATTGCGCATCCGCCTGGAAGAACGCCGCATTCTAACGGACGAGCCTCCGGGTGTGGAGGAAAGCTTGAAGGCCGGCCGCTACGTGGTGCTCAGTGTGGAGGACAGCGGCCACGGAATGTCGGAAGAAGTGCGCGCCCGGATCTTCGAGCCCTTTTTTACCACCAAGCCCAAGGATCGCGGCACCGGGCTTGGCCTCTCGACCGTTTACGGCGTGGTGAAGCAAAGTGGCGGGCTCATCCGGGTTGAGAGCGCCCCCGGACGCGGCAGCCGCTTCACCTTGTACTTTGAAGCCGTCGCCAGTGCAGAGCCGGAGCTCGAGGATCGCCGAGCGAGCACCCCACCCTTCGAGGGCCACGAGACCATCTTGCTGGCTGAGGATGAGCCCGCGGTGCGACGGCTGGCCGAGCGCATCCTGACCAAAAATGGTTATCGCGTTTTGAGCGCCGCGAACGGGGTTGCGGCGATGAGCCTCGCGCGCGAGCACGCCGGGCCGATTGACATGTTGCTCAGCGACATGTTGATGCCGCAGATGTCTGGTGTGGATCTGGCTCGGGCGCTTCGCGATACCAGGCCGACCCTCAAGGTATTGTTCATGTCGGGCTACAGCGAGGACTCCCTGGGGCCGGCTGCGCTCGAGCAGCTCGGGGCAAGGCTCCTGGCCAAGCCGTTCAACGCGAGCGGACTGCTGGGTCAGATACGTGCCATGCTTTCCGGGAGTGAGTGACCCACCCGCCTCCGCAGTCCACCAAAACGCCGCACTGATTCTTTCCAAGCTCGGCGCCACTCTGGCCTTGGCTGAGCGCACACACAGGCTGGAAGCCGCCGTGCGCATGATTGCCGATTCGATGGGTGACGGCGCACTGATTGGACTTTTGTCGGAAGATGGAGCGCGAGTCGAACCAGTTATTTTCCATCATCCCGACGCGGGTGCGGCCGAGCGCATGCTGGCCGCGGCAAGGGCGCTCCCTGACTCAGCGCA
>DASXTY010000975.1:0-1708 GCA_036505155.1 Polyangiaceae bacterium
CTTCATCTTGCAGAATCGAGGGAGCCTGTTCAGCCTCGATCCTTCTCACCCGAACGCTTTGTTGGGCCGGAAGCGCCCTTTGCATACCATCATTCCAGCCATGATGAGCAAAGACAATGTGCGCATTGCGTTTGGCATCCAGGGCGGCTGGAACCAGTCGCAGGCGCATGCTCAATTCGTTTCGAACATTGTCGATCACGGCATGAATATTCAGGCCGCGCTGGAAGCCCCCCGCTTCACGAAGGCAACTTTCACGGGATGCGACGTGCAGATGGAGGGACGCATTGCAACGGAAGCCCGCGCCGCGCTCGCCAAGCGTGGACATCAGATCGAAGTGCTCGGCGCCTACTCCGACGCCTTTGGTGGCGGCCAGGCTGTGATGCGCAACTTCACGACGGGGGTCAACTTTGGGGCCTCCGATCCTCGGAAGGACGGAGCAGCGGTTCCCGAACCCTTTCCGGAAAAGCAGGATACCAAAGCGGCCAAGCCCGGCAGTTGAACCAACGGCGGAAACTTTTTCAGCGGCGTCACGGAGATGCAGATCGTAATCAACGGAGATAGCAAAGAGGTGGCAGCGCCTCTCACGCTCGCGGAGCTCATTGGGTCTTTGGACCTGAAAGCCGACCGGGTGGCCGTGGAGCTCAACCGCGAGATCGTCCGGCGGGAGCGCTGGCCGGAGACACCGCTTCGGGACCAGGACCGCCTGGAGATCGTGCAATTTGTAGGAGGAGGGTAGCGCGAACGGGACACGGGGCTCGGTCCAATCCGTGCCGCGCGCGCCAGCGAGCGGCGGCGCTTGGGTCGCTGCAACCGTTGCCACCGCTCCCTTGCGGTCGCCATTCGACTTTGCTCATGGCCCTGAGCCTGCGGTTCGGCTTTGCTCACCGCCCTGAGCGACAGTCGAATGGGTCGAAGGGCGGCTCTGATCGGAGACTTACTTGCCCCGCTCACCGAGCAGGTGTCCCAATTTTTCCTGTTTTGTTTTGAGGTAGCGCGCGCTCGCCTGGTGCGGGGCGGCCTCGATCGGCACGCGCTCCTGGATGGTGATGCCGCAACTTTCGAGCGCCCGGAGCTTATCGGGGTTATTGGAGAGCAGCCGCACAGCGGACACCTGGTAGTATTGCAAGATTCCCGCCGCCAGGCGATAGCTGCGAAGATCGGCCTCATAGCCGAGCTGGCGGTTGGCCTCGACCGTGTCCACACCCTGGTCCTGCAGCTGGTAGGCTTGCAGCTTGTTCATCAGGCCGATCCCGCGCCCTTCCTGCTCCTCATAAATGATGAAGCCGTAGTCGCTCGCTCCCACTTGCTCCAGGGCGATCTCCAGTTGCGCGCGGCAATCGCACCGCAACGAGGCGAACACGTCTCCGGTGAGGCACTGTGAATGGATGCGGACCAAAGGGACTTTCCCCGCATGGGGTTCGCCTTTCACTAACACGACGGCGTCTTCCGGGGACGCCCCATTAACCAGACGGAACCCGCAGATTCGGAAGTGTCCGAAGCGCGTCGGGAAGTCCGCTTCCGCGACTTTTTCGACCTCGACCGCCGGCGCAGCCACGGGCGGGGTTGGCTTTAGAGTTTTCATACCGTAATCTTTCATTATAATGAACGCGGTGGGCTTCCACAAGCCAGGCGCCCGCTGATCAAAGCAACAAGGAAGGTTAAGGAACATGGCGATCCCCGCGTTCTTGCTTCATTGGACATGGACTGA
>DASXTY010000976.1:0-6115 GCA_036505155.1 Polyangiaceae bacterium
GTGGCCAGCGCCGTTCGCACCCCCGTTGGCCGCGCCGTCAAGGGCGCGTTGCGGCACACTCGCCCGGACGATCTTGCCGCAGTGGCCATGAAAGCTGCCGTTCTACGAGTGCCCGGCCTCGAGTCCAAAGACATCGACGACGTGGTGCTCGGTTGCGCGATGCCCGAGGCCGAGCAGGGCTTGAACATCGCCCGCAACGCCATATTCCTCGCCGACTGGCCCAATACCGTCCCCGGCCAAACCATCAATCGCTTCTGCTCGAGCGGTCTTCAAGCCATTGCGCACGGAGCGCAAGCAATCCAAGCGGGGCTTGCGGAGGTGGTGGTCGCCGGGGGTGTCGAATCGATGTCCATGGTCCCCATGGGCGGCAACAAGGTGAGTCTCAACCCGAGGCTCGTGGATACCTTTCCCGAGTCGTACATCTCGATGGGACACACCGCAGAGCGCGTCGCCGCCCGTTTCTCGGTGAGTCGCGGCGCGCAAGATGCTTTTGCAGTGCTTTCTCACGAGCGGGCGCTCGCGGCGCAGGCAGCAGGGCGCTTTGCCGACGAGCTGGTCACGGTTCCCGCGCGGACGTATCGGGACGGCAAGTTGGAAACTACGGAGTTTTCGGTCGATGAGTGTCCCCGACCCGGCACCAATCTCGAGGCCCTCGCCAAGCTCAAGCCCCCCTTCAAGCAGGACGGAACCGTCACCGCGGGCAATAGCTCGCCCCTGAACGACGGCGCAGCGGCGGTGGTGCTGCTCTCGGATCGCAAGGCCCAATCGCTCCATGTCGAGCCGCTGGGGCGCCTGCGCGGCTTTGCGGTGGCCGCAGTCGATCCCGACATCATGGGCATCGGCCCGGTGCCGGCAATCCGCAAGCTTTTGGCCCAAACCGGCCTGAGCCTCGACGACATCGACCTTTTCGAGATCAACGAAGCGTTCGCGGCGCAGGCCGTCTATTGCCAGCGCGAGCTCGGCGTACCGGGCGAAAAGCTCAACGTGAACGGTGGCGCCATTGCCCTGGGCCATCCGCTCGGTTGCACGGGCGCAAAGCTCACCGCAACGCTGCTCCATGAGCTCCGCCGCCGCGGCAAGCGATACGGCATCGTCTCGATGTGCATCGGCGGCGGCATGGGAGCTGCGGGTCTGTTCGAAGTTTGATGCTCCCCCCAGGGCTCGGCTTCCACCCTGCGCCGGACCTCCCTGCGTCGGTGCGCTCGATACTTGTCATACCAAGTACTTTTTTGCGAGTG
Source organism: Polyangiaceae bacterium (assembly GCA_036505155.1). GTDB lineage: Bacteria > Myxococcota_A > Polyangia > Polyangiales > Polyangiaceae > DASXTY01. Next base: position 1,239 of record DASXTY010000976.1, read on the forward strand.
GAAGGCCCTACGGTTGAAGAACGCTCGGAGGTTCGCGCCCCGTGCAAATCGCAATCTTTTGCGCTGAAACCGCCTCCACGGCCCGTACCGCTGGCAGGAAGACGCGCCGCAGGTCGATGTCGTCACTGGCCGTGATCGACTTGCGAACGGCGGCTATGAAAGCGTCCTTTAACTCGGTACCGAAGTTTATCTTGCGAATCCCGGAACGTACGGCTCGCCGCAACAAGTCGTCTGGAACGCCTGAACCGCCGTGAAGGACCAGCGGCGTATTTTCGATGGCAGCGCGAATGCTTCCCAAGCGCTCGAAGTCGATCTGCACTTCGCCCTGGTAGAACCCGTGAGCGGTTCCAACCGCAACTGCGAGCGCGTCGACCCCGGTCTCGGCCACGAAGCGCGCCGCGACTTCGGGGGTGGTGAAAAATGCAGCAGGGTCTGCGCTGTCAGTAACTTGTCCCACGTGCCCGATCTCTCCCTCCACCGACACTCCGCGGGGGTGCGCGAGCTCGACCACCCGCCGAGTGAGGAGGCAATTTTCCTCGAATGGGAGCTCCGAGCCGTCGATCATCACCGAGGTGTACCCCGCGTCCATGCAGCCTGAGGCGAGCTCGTAGCTAGCACCGTGATCGAGATGCAACGCGATCGGCTGGTCCATATCCTCGGCGGCCGCCCGAGCCATCGCCACGGCCATCCCGAGCCCCAGATAGTCGATGGTGGCCTTGGTGGTCTGCAAAATGATCGACGCGCTCGCCGCCCTTGCCGCGCCAATGTGGGCTCGCAATGTTTCCGCGTTGTAGAAGTTTAGGGCCGCTACCGCTTGTCCGCGGAGGCTCGCCACGCGGAGGAGCTCGGCGCTGGGCACCAAAGTCTTATGCATTGCCGGGTAGTGCGGGGGTTAGTGTTGCATTCTACATCAGCGGGTTGCATTCCACATCGGCCTGGGAGGTCTCTCTCAAAAAAAACAAAAGACTCTTTGATCCCTTGATATCTCGCGGCGCGTGCTAAGGTTGCCTTGTCAACGATCGCCACCCGCCCACCGGCAGGAAGGAGCCCCCCCATGGAACTCGTTGCCCCTATGGAGGTGACTGTCGGCTTAGTCATGTCACGTCCTGCCGTGACGGTTGGAAGTGATGTCAGTGCGGTAGAAGCACTGCGCATTGCAAACGAGTCCGGCATGCACCACTTGTTGGTTGTGATCGGAAGCGAGCTACTAGGCAGCGTGTGTCGCTGCGAGCTGAACTGGTCGTTCCCAGGCGCGGACACGGTGAGCGTCATGAGCCGGCGGGCGCTTGCGATCGCAGAATCCAAAACCGTGGAAGAGGCAGCACAGGTGCTGAGTAGCCAGGGTCTCGGGTGTTTGGCGGTGGTGAACGAGCGGGGAGAGCTCAGCGGTGTGCTCACGCGGGACAACTTGCGCGCTGCGGGTGTGCTGCGTGGAGAGCCGGGTGTGGATTGCTGCGCCGCGTGCGGAGACTCGGACCATTTGGCGCCCGCAGATTGTCCGGGCGTGCCGGTGTTCTGCTGGAATTGCCTGGCTCAGGTGCGAAGCTCGGGCCCGCGCGACATGTACTACACGCTGGGCGGCGGCGACTAAGTCGAGTCGAACGCCTGGTGCGGCAACGGTTCACCCGCGCGCACGGCGCATGGCCGAGAAAACCCGTCGCTCCAGTGCGTGCTCGAAGCTTACGAGCTCGCGAAGCAAGGCGTTGTACTGCGAATAGGGATCTGGAACCGAGCCTTTCCGAAGACACTCGTACAGCAACAACTCCGGGTCGCGCGCAAGCTCGGAGTCGCTTGGTATGGGAAGCCCGAGACGGCGCAGCCGGGGCGCGGCAATCGTGACCAACAACGCCGCCGGCGTGCGCTTTCCAGCGGCAGCGTCGCGGAGCCCGTCCTCTATTACAAGACCGCCTGGTAGATCGTCGATCGATACCGCCGGAAAATCGGCATCATGGGCCAAGGAACGCCTCCAGTTTGGATCGAAAAGCATTCGAGTCTATGGCCGGATATCGAATCAACCGCCCCAAGATTTTGCTGAACTCCACTTTTAGCTCACCCCGACCGACCAGGCCGCGGTCCAACATAGCTGCAACATCGGTGAGATCACGCTGGTGACCCCGTTCGATCTTTGCGAGCGCTTGCGCGCGGAAGTCATAATGAAAAAAATCGACCGAACCGTGCCTGGTGATGAATACGCTGTGGTCCCGCCAACCCTCAAGCGCCGGAATGAAGGCGTCCGGAGCAGCGAGCTCCACATTCACGTCGAGCGTATCCTTGATTTCCGCCAGCGCTTCGAAAACTCCCACCGGTTCCGGTTCGAGCTTGATATCGATGTCCACCGTGCTTTCGCGCCAGCCGTGAAGCACGGCAGTTGCGCCTCCCGTGAAGTAGCAGCGGCCGGGCCCGCGCGCTGCCGCCCCCAGCGCCCGCATGAACTCTTCGACCTTTCCGGCGTTCGCGATGCTGCGCACTCGGGCAAGCTAAGCGCGACCATTACCCGCAGCAAATCGACGCGTTGTCCGAGCAGGATTCGTAGGGGTCTAACACCCCCATCAAGGCACAGTCTCAAAATAGGGAAAAGTCCGCCTTGACTCCTCGGCCTCGGCCTGTAAATTAGTACTAAATCAGTCCTATTTAGGGAGCCAATCCGTGCTGAGAATCACCAAACTCGCTGATTACGCCATCGTTGTGCTGTCGCATTTGTCCGCAGAGCAGCAGGGCTCTTCGGAAAAGAGTACTGCGCGGAACCTGTCGCATCGCAGCGGTCTTCCCCAACCGACGGTGAGCAAGCTTTTAAAGGAGCTCGCGCGGTCGGGCCTCGTGGTCTCCGAGCGCGGCCTTCTGGGAGGCTACCGGCTGGCGCGAGACGCAAACGCCATCACGGTGGCGGACATCGTGCACGCCGTGGAGGGGCCAATCGCGCTCACCGAATGTAACCTGAGCGAACCAGAGGCCTGCGGCTATGCGGGCGCCTGTCCCGTCGAGGCGAACTGGATCCGGATCAACGACGCCATCGTTAGGGCGTTGGGCAGTATCAGCCTTGCGGAAATGGCCAAGCCGTTTTCCCCGCCTCTGGTGCGCCTCTCCACGAAGCGCGAGCTCGCGCACGCTTGAACTCGCGCTGACCTTCGAGCCCCGGATCGTTTTTCACAAGAATCTCTCAGTCCATCGCAAACACAACCATGAGCACTTCCAGCGACCACATCAGTCAACTATTGAGCCGCAGCTACGAGGCCGGCTGGGTTACCGACATCGAGCAGGAGACGGTTCCGCCCGGGTTGAGCCCGGATACCGTCCGTCTCATTTCGAAAATCAAGCGCGAGCCGGCGTGGCTGCTCGAGTGGCGACTCAAGGCGCTGGAGCACTGGTTCAAAATGCAGCCGCCGACCTGGGCCAAGGTGAGCCATCCGCCCATCGACTATCAGGCGATCAGCTACTACGCGGCCCCCAAATCGAAAAATGACGGCCCGAAGAGCCTGGACGAAGTCGACCAGGAATTACTCAAAACCTACGAGAAGCTCGGGGTTCCGCTGCACGAGCGCGCGATTCTCGCGGGAGTGGCGGTGGATGCGGTTTTCGATAGCGTCAGCGTGGCCACCACCTTCAAGCAGAAGCTTGCCGACATCGGGATTCTCTTTTGCCCGTTTTCCGAAGCCGTAGCCGAACATCCGGAGCTGGTGAGGAAGTACTTGGGTTCGGTGGTACCCATCACGGATAACTTCTACGCGGCGCTGAATTCGGCGGTCTTCACCGACGGCTCTTTCGTTTACGTTCCAAAGGGGGTGCGTTGTCCGATGGAGCTTTCCACCTATTTTCGGATCAACGCCGCCAAGACCGGCCAGTTCGAGCGCACGCTGGTGATAGCGGATGAGGGAGCCTACGTGAGCTATCTGGAGGGTTGTACTGCACCCATGCGAGACGAAAATCAATTGCACGCCGCGGTAGTGGAGCTGGTCGCGCTGGACGACGCGCAAATCAAATATTCCACCGTGCAGAACTGGTACCCCGGCGACAAACAAGGCAAGGGCGGCATTTACAACTTCGTCACCAAACGCGGTAAGTGCCTTGGGAACCGCTCGAAGATCTCGTGGACCCAAGTGGAAACCGGCTCCGCCATCACCTGGAAGTACCCAGGCTGCATCCTGCAGGGGGATGACTCGGTGGGAGAGTTCTACTCGGTGGCGCTCACCAATAACCGGCAGCAAGCGGACACCGGGACCAAGATGATCCACCTCGGTAAGAACACCCGAAGCACCATCGTTTCCAAGGGTATTTCAGCCGGCCACGGCCAAAACACTTACCGCGGGCTGGTGAAGATCATGAAAAACGCACGTAACGCGCGCAACTACACCCGCTGCGATTCTATGTTGCTCGGCAGCGATTGCAGCGCGCACACAGTTCCGTACGTGGAGGTGCGCAACAGCTCGAGCACCCTGGAGCACGAAGCGACCACTTCCCGCATCGGTGAAGACCAGCTCTTTTATTGTGCGCAGCGGGGCCTCTCCGAAGAGGACGCGGTCAACATGATCGTCAATGGTTTCTGCAGGGACGTCATCCGCGAGCTTCCCATGGAATTCGCTGTGGAAGCTCAGAAGCTCCTGGGAGTGAGCCTGGAAGGGGCGGTTGGCTGAGCCAGAGGCACCCATGCTCCCCATGTTGAAAATCGAAAATCTCGAAGTCCTGGTGGACGGAAAGCTCATCCTGAAAGGGATTAACCTCGAGCTCCGCGGAGGCGAAGTGCACGCTCTCATGGGACCCAACGGCTCGGGCAAGAGTACGTTGGCCAACGTGCTCGCCGGGCGCCCGGGCTACCAGGTGCTAAAGGGCACGGTGCTTTATCAGGGGCGAGACCTGCTCGCGATGCCGCCCGAAGAGCGGGC
>DASXTY010000977.1:0-13106 GCA_036505155.1 Polyangiaceae bacterium
TCAGCCAGTCTGCGCGGCTCGCCGCCAGGAGCAGACCGGAGAAGCGCTGGTCGGCGTCCTCGCGCGGCGCAAAAATCAAGCCAGCTTGGTGCTTTTCCAGAGGAAATCCAAGGCAATATTCGCCAAGCTCTTGGTAAGCGCGTTCGAAGTCTCGCCAGCCGCGCAACGCGGCCGGCCGCAAGAGAAGTCGCAGTGCCGACGCACGCGACTCGATGAGAACCGTGCGTGCCAGCAGTCGCTGGTATTCGCGCGCGCGCAGCTTGCCCAGACCCATACGCCGCCTCAAAAAGCTCGGCTGCGTGGGGAGCAGCGCCAACAGCGCCCCGAAGGTCCGTTCTTCCAGACCGTACGGGTCGTGCGAAATGGTGTAGGGCAAATGGTCGGGCGCCGTGGCCTCCACCCAGGCCGCACCCAATCGAGCCAGCGCGCGCAGGAAGCTCGCTGCTCCCAACGCGGGCGCGAGTGGGAAGTGACCAAGCTTTATGTCTCGAAACACCGCGCCAAGGTCGAGCCAATGGACCAGCGATCGCGGCGTGAGCCGTATCGGCCAACCGTCGCTCGCATCGCGCGCCAGCGCAAGCTGGATCAGATCGGCAAGGCTCCTTGCGCCGAGCTCGGCGGTAGCGTCGTGCGTTCGATCGAGCCATTTTTGGGCAACTTCCTGGCTCTGGCGGCAGCACGATTCGATTTGGTGCGGGTCTAGTTTTGCCAGCTCAGCAAACTCCACACGTCGTTCCCACAATTGCTCGACTCGACCTCGGAGCTTATCCGAACGCGAAAACAGGACCTCGAGCCATGCCGAGGTCCGGGCCGGCTCGGACAGCGCTCGCTGTAGAATTTCGCGGGGACTGAAGGTACCGGAAACCGGCTCGTTGATGGTGTGGCCGAACATCACTCGAGACAGTTGGATTTGTTTGAGGATATCCGCATTGAAGGACTGCTCCGTCAGCCGGTAGAGCCAGCGTTGAACGCCCGCTGCCAGCCGGTCGGACGCCTCCCGCACCAAACCAAGCGGGTCCTTTTCGTTCACCCACACCGGAAGGAAGGAAGATCCGATGTTTTGAAACGTCGCCGCTTTGAGCGCGGCTCGCCACCTACGCCACCCAAGCGCGGCCTGCTGGATGTCTCCATCACGCCGCCTGGGATCGGGATCTAACTCAGGCCAATACAACGGGGCGCTGGATCATAACGGATCACCAAGCTCCACCGTCAACCGAGCACCGGCGCTCACGAAGTCGTAGCGATAGGCGCGCCCGTAGCCGCGAGTAGCAAAAACGCTGGACGAGACCCCAACGAAAGCGCCCGCGCGGACCCGGTCATCCAAAAACACGTCCAAACCTCCGCTCGCCGAGGCGCTGGCTCCTGCTTTGCTCCCCTCCTTTGCTGGTGACGGCACCAAGGCGGTTCCGAGGTCGAGCGAAAGGTACGGCTCCAGCGCGCCCTGCTCCAGGGGGTATAGACGCGCGGAGAGGTACAGGTAGGTAAAGCTCGTCACCGACTTGGGCGTGTTCAGAGGGGTGTCGGCGCCGCGTTGAACTACGATGCTCGCACCCCATGCAAACCAAGGAACGCTGCGCCACAGACCCATCAAAGAAAAGGTGTAACCGCCGCCCGTGCACAGCAGGTGCTCGACACAGTCGCCAAACGCCAATGCCGCTCCAGCCGTAAGCTCGATCGGGGCGCGCATCGGCTGATTGGGCTCCGCAAGCGGCGGCGGCGCATCGTCTTCGGAGGTCTTGGGAGGCAACGGGACCGGCTCCATCTCACGGCTATCCCGACTCGACGGTTCCGCCGGTTCCGCCTTCGCTCTGCAAGGCAAAAAAACCGCTGAAGCGGTGAAGCAAAGCGCGGCCAGCTCCGTGCGCATCGTCCGCCTGTCGACCGGCGGGGAGCTCGAGTTTCCTACGCCCCCGTTTTTCCTTTGCGTGAGCCCGGTAAATTCTGCGTAATCTAGCGTCCGTCGGTGCGTAAGCTTCCCGTGATCCAGACCAGCGAAGCGAGCGAAGCCGAGCGTCCGCGCTGGCACTGGGTGGGGATCGGGGCCGGGCTAGTGCTCACCGTGTGGCTTCCGCTGCTCATGATTGCGCTTTGGTCAGGCAAACGGTTGGCGGCGCGCTTTCTGCATGTGATCGATACCCGCGGAGCGGAACGCTTCGCGCACAGTGCAACCACCGGCCAAGAACTCGCGCTGGTGACCCTAACGTTGGGGCCGATTGTCCTGTCGTATGCCGGCGCCTGCATTTTCTCGGGCGCCTTAGTTGCGCGCTTCGGCGGGCGCGCGGGCAAGCGCGAAGCGGCCTTGGCAGGCGCGCTCTCGGGCACGGTCGCCTGTGCGCTGGCTGCATCGAGCAGCACGCTGTCTCCCTGGCAAGTCGCCTTCGGCGCTTGGATCACCTTCAGCGGCATTGGCGCATCGCTCGCATGGCTGGGTGCCAAGATCGCTCAGAAAGCCAAAAAAACGGCCGCTTTGCCGAACGGCTGAGCTTATCCGAGCCACCCTGGACCCAGGCATATCCCCAGGTTAGGCTCCATGGGCAATGAGTCGCGTCGATGACGAGCTCGCCCGCGTCGTGCGGGAAGGCGAAGCGGCGGACCCAGCTACGCCTGGCTGGGCGGTCGTCGACGCCCGCCGCGGCGAGGCCTCTGCTGAAAACAAGCCCCGCCGCAGGTTTGCGCTGCTCATCGCGCTCTTGGTCATGGGCGCCGGCATTTTGACCCTGGTGTTCACCAACTTCAAAGAAGCCGCCATCTACTCGAAAGGCGTGGACCAGCTCATCAGACAGCGCAATCAGCTGGTACGTCGCAACGTCAACGTCAACGGCACGTTGGTCAAAGGCACACTCACGCGACGTGCCGAGCCGTGTGAATACCGCTTCGATCTGCAGAAGAACGGAGCCCGAGTCGCGGTCCGATATGCGCAGTGCATCGTGCCGGATACTTTTCGCGATTTGCCCTACATGGACGTGGACGTCACGGCTACCGGCAAGCTCACCCCTCAGGGCTATTTCGAGGCGAATCACATCATGGCCAAGTGTCCGTCCAAATACGAAATGAAAGCTCGCGCGGAACACGGCAGCGTGATCCCCGCTTCGGCCATCGCGCCCGGCTCCCGAAACTAGCCCGCGATGTGGGATCGTTTTTTGCGTGCTTGCCGCCGCGAGCCGGTGGACGCGACTCCGGTTTGGTTCATGCGTCAAGCTGGCCGCTACATGGCCGAATATCGGGCCATCCGCGCCAAGTATTCGCTGCTCGAGATCTGCCGGCAGCCGGAGCTCGCGGCCGAGGTGACCTTGCAGCCGCTGCGGGCTTTCGGGGTGGACGCAGCCATCTTATTTTCCGATATTTTACTCCCCATCGCGCCCATGGGGGCGGCTTTCGAGTTCGCTCCCGACGAGGGACCCAAGATTTTCGAACCGGTGCGGGACGAAAAGGCCATCCAGCGTTTGAGGCTCATCACGCCGGAAGAGGACCTCCCCCAGGTGCTCGAAACGGTGCGCCTGCTTCGGCGCGAGCTGGGTGGGAAAACCCCGCTCATCGGTTTTGCAGGAGCGCCCTTCACGTTGGCGAGCTACCTCATCGAAGGCGGGCGGAGCTCGACCTATGTATTTACCAAACGCATGATGTACGAAAGGCCGGAGCTTTGGTCGGCGCTGCTCGGCAAGCTGGCCGAAGCAGTTCGTCGCTATTTACGCTCGCAGCTCGCGAGCGGAGCCGATGCGGTTCAGCTTTTTGACTCCTGGGTAGGAGCTCTTTCTCCCCAGGATTACCAGTCGTTTGTTGAGCCGCACGTGCGACACATCTTGTCGGACCTCGAGACCACCGGCGCTCCGGTGATTCACTTCGGTACTGGCACCGCTACTCTGCTGGAGCTCCAGCAGCGCGCGGGCGGCACCGTGATCGGGATCGACTGGCGGGTTCCGCTGGATCAGGCGCGTCGTCGGCTCGGCGCGGGCGTCGCCATCCAGGGCAATCTGGATCCCGTGGCGCTGTTTGCGCCGAATGCGTTGCTCGAGCAACGCGTGCTCTCCGTGCTGGAGCAGGCGGGGCCGGAACCCGGACACATCTTCAATTTGGGGCACGGCATTTTGCCGGACACGCCCATAGGCGCGGTAAGCTACGTGGTCGATTTGGTCCACGAGCGCACTCGGCGATGAGCGCGTCCGGCTCAGCCGCCCGAAGCGTGGCGGTGGTGGGCGGAGGCATTACCGGGCTCACCGCCGCCTACTGGCTGTGCCGAGCGCGCCGGGACTTGAAGGTGACGCTCTTCGAGCAGCGCCCAAGGCTCGGAGGAAATATCCTCACGGAGCGCTGGGAGGGGTTTTTGATGGACGCAGGCCCCGACTCCTTTTTGGCGACCAAGCCGGATGCGCTGGCGCTGTGTGAAGAGCTCGGGCTGCGGGACGAACTCATCACCACCCGCCCGGAGGCGCACCGGGTTTATCTCGCACACCAGGGGCGGCTCCAGCCGTTGCCGGAAGGCATGGCTCTGGGTGTACCCACACGGCTGGCTCCGTTTTTGCGGACGCCGATTTTGACCCCTGCGGGCAAGCTCCGCGCCCTTGGCGATGTCTTGGTTCCGCGTCGCGACGTGGCCGCGACCCTCGGGCAGGACGAATCCATCCTGGAGTTCATGACTCGCCGTGTGGGCCGCGAGGCGGCGCGCCGCATCGTTGGCCCGCTGCTGGGCGGCATCTACGCAGGCGATATCGCGACACTCAGCATTCAAGCAACATTTCCGGAGCTGGCCCGGATGGAGACACGCTACGGTAGCTTGATGTTAGGTCTCATTATGAGACAGCGGGGTCAGCGCGGAAACACTCCGTTCCGTTCGCTGCGCGGGGGAATGGCGACGCTGGTTCACCGATTGGAGCAGCGCCTGCCACCAGAAAGCCTGCAAATGGGCGTGGGCGTAGAACGGCTGGAACCAACCCGCACCGGGTGGCGCCTGTTGCTCGAAGGCGGTAGAGTTGAGGAGGCTCACGCGGTCGTGCTCACCGTGCCCGCGCATGCGGCGGCGGCATTGTTGCCAGACTGCCCGCTGGGGGATGAGCTCAGGGCGATTCCTTATGCGTCCACCGCGACGGTCTTTTTTGCATTCCCACGAGACGGCGTCCACCATCCGTTGGACGGTGCCGGTTTCATCGTGCCCACCGGTGAAGCGCGAATTTTGGCTAGCACCTGGGTGACCAGCAAGTGGGAAGGACGGGCACCCAACGGGCAGGTTCTGGTGCGGGCCTTCGTCGGCGGAACCCAAAGCCCCGTTCCCCTCCATCAGTTGGACGACCGAGCCTTGATGGAGCTCAGCCGCGCCGAGCTCGAGCGATTGTTGGGTCCGCTTCCGCTAGCTCTCTTTAGCCGCGCCTTCCGTTACCACGACGCGAATCCGCAGCCGGTGGTGGGCCACATCGAGCGTCTGATCCGAATCGACAGCGAGCTGCGCAGCTTGCCGGGCCTTTATCTGGCGGGAGCAGCCTATCGGGGAGTGGGGATCCCCGACTGCATCCGGCAGGCGCGGGCGGCTGCGGAACGCCTGCTCCGAGAGCGTTGGTGAAGAGCGATACGAGTGATATTAGACTGCCAGGTTTTTTCCGGCGTCGTCTAATGGCAGGACAAGGGACTTTGGATCCCTGAATCTAGGTTCGAATCCTGGCGCCGGAACCCGGTGAGGGGTGGTGTCAAAGGCGCCGCAGGTGAAAGCCTCCATCGACGTTGATGACTTCGCCGGTGGAATACGCAAGCTCACCTTTGGCTAAGACCAACACCAAGCGAGCGATGTCCTCCGGCTCTCCCCATCGGCGCAGGGGCACGATTCCTTGCTCCTGCATGAGTCGATCGTACTTTTCGCGAACCGCATGAGTCATGTCGGTGGAGATGATGCCGGGGCGGATTTCGTACACACGGATTCCGTGTCCGGCGAGTCGGGCCGCGAAAAGTTGTGTCATCATGGATAGCCCAGCTTTGGAAATGCAATACTGCCCGCGCTCAACGCTGGCGGCGAACGCGCTGACCGAGCCGATGTTGATGATGCAGCGGTCGGACCGCTGGGAATCGGGCTCTTGCGACAGCATCCGCTGGGCTACTAGCTGGGTCAGAAACACGGTGCCCCGCAGATTGGTGCCCAGCACACGATCGTAGCTTTCTTCGCTCATCTCCAAAAGATCCACCCGTTCGGTGGGTGCCACGCCCGCGTTATTCACCAGAAGGTCGATGCCGCCGAATGCCGCCACCGTCTGGTCAACCAGCCGCTCGCGGTCGGAACGTTGGCTGATATCCGCCTGCACCGCCAGGGCTCGAATCGCTTGATGTTTACCGGCTGCTTGCACCTCTGACACCACGCGCTCGGCCGCTTCCCGACTGAGGTGATAGTTGACTGCGACATGAAACCCCGCGCGACCGAGGGCCACCGCAATAGCGCGACCGATGCCTCGGCTCCCGCCGGTGACCAGGGCGGCAAGTGGCGGCTGATCAGGCATGGGCGGTTTGTCGCCCGGTCGGCACGCAGCCGAAAAAGGTGAGATATCTTTGCCCGAGCGCCAAACGCCGGATCAATACGCTGAGCTCCAGTAAATGGTAGTCTCCCCACATCGAGGACTCGTCACAAGGGACCGTTTGACCTTTGGGAATGTGATCCCAGCCGTTCGGCCGGTGATACACGCTGTGTAACAGCAGCCCCTGGTGACCGCGGCGCAGGGAAAGATAGGGCTCGCTGAGTAACGCCTTTGCCACCGACAATCCGGCTAGAAGGTATAGGTTATCGCCTTTTTTGCCCTTTTTGCTCAAATACCGCCCCAATCGGATCAGGCCCTGAGCGGCAATCGCAGCGGCGGAGGCATCCACCGGCTCGCACCGGTTATGCGGATCGGCGCGCTCATTCCTCCAGTCTCCAAGCTGGTACAGGCCCGGGGCACCGTCATCCCAATATGGGATGCCGTCCAGAGCGCTGACATCGTGAACGTAATGATCGCAGGTTGCCCTGGCGGCTCGTTCGTAAATGCTCAGGGTCTTGCGCTTCGAACCGTGGAAGGCCGCTGGTTCAAGTCCATCCAAAAATTCCAGTTGCTCTGCGAAGCCCAAGATCGCCCAGGCCAAGCCCCGAGTCCAGGTACTGAAAGGCGAATAGCCCTGTTGAGTGGACCGGCAGCGAAACTCGCCGGTTTCGGTATTGAAGATGGCTTCGTGCGTGGTGCGCCCGCGACGATCGTAGGGCTGACCGCTGTCGCCGTAGAACACGTTGTAGCGGGCCGTGGTCAGGCAGTGTTGAATCGAGCGGCGCAGCAGATTGATGCGCGCATCGTTTTCGCCCATCAGAACGTGGCCCAGCGCGTGGGACACGCACAGGCTGCGCATCGACCGGATGCTGTCGATGAACAGCGAATGCGCTCCGTTAAAGGAATAAAGGTAACCGCTCTCCGGGGGATGGTCTCGGGTTATTGCCCACCGCGACGCCTGCACGGCGCCACTCACCTTGAGCGCGGTGCGCCAGAGCTCCGACCCAGTCTCCGACTGCGAGGGCAAACGGCCCTCGCCATGTAGTCGCAGCAGATTGCCGTAAGACGACAAGTTGTTGAACCCGTGGTCGTGCACTCCGGTGTGCGTCACCTGCAAAAACGACCGACCCAGCACCTCGAGCGCGGCTCGAAGCAAGCGCGGTTCTCCAGTGGCGTCGTAACACAAGAGCAAACTCCCTGACTGAAATCCCTGGGTCCATTCGGTCCAGCCCCGGGTAGTGTACTTTCCCCTCACGGTGATCACCGGAGCACCGCGTCCCGGATTCCACCCGCGATGCAGCGACAGCGCTTTTTGGCAGCCCAATTCCAGAACGCGTTCGGCCGGATGCAACAAATCGGTCGGCCGCAAACTGCGATCGATCTTCAACGCCTGCCTACCCGGCCAATGTCAGAGCCTTCGTGCCGCATGGGCCGCCGCCAGGATAATCAACCTGGACCAGTGCTCAAACCGCCGGGGTTTTGCGTGGGAACCGCGGGGCCGGCTGCAGCCGATTCGAAGCTTTGCCCAGGCGGTCGAGCCTCGGTCGATTTGAAAACCGCACGTCGGTTCGGCTACGCTCGCCGCCCGGCGCTGCTTCGGGGGCGGCCTTCGGACTCAGCACTAGCGGGGTCGCAATTGGTAGAATTTGCAGACCAGGAAGAGGCCCAATTCATCGAGCGGCTGAGGTCGCGCGATGAGCGGGCTTTCAACCAGTTCGTGGAGCTCTACGAGCAACGGATCTTCGGGCTGGTCTATCGCATGCTGGGCCAACGCGATGAGGCGGAAGATCTGACGCAGGAGGTATTCGTGCAGGTTTTCAAATCGGTGGGAGAATTTCGCGGTGAAGCAAGGCTTAGCACCTGGGTGTACCGCATCGCGGTCAATCTTTGTAAGAATCGGGCGAAATACCTGTCGCGGCGTCGCGCCGAGGCTCAACAGCCCTTCGAGGCGTCGGTGGAGGGAACGGCCTGGAGCCAAGCCAAAGGCGTGACGCTCGGGGAAGGGTCTACGCCGGACCACATGCTGGAAGCCTATCAACTGCAGCGGATAGTCCAGCGGTGCATCAGCCAGCTGGACCCGGACTTTCGCGAGGTTTTAGTCCTGCGCGACGTCGAGGATTTGAGTTACGGGGAAATCGGGGCCATTACTAGCTTACCCGATGGAACCGTAAAGAGCAGGATCCACCGTGCGCGCGCCCTGCTCAAAGCCGCCGTAGAGCGCGAGCTCGGAGAGAAGCTTCAATGAGTGACGCAGAGGATACCGGCGCCCCGGGTCAGGGCGAGGACTCGGGAACCGATGAGGAGGGCCTCGAGATTCGTAAATTGCTCAGGGGCGCTCTGGCCCATCGCCCCCCAGCCCCCAGCGTGCTCGGCGCGGTTCAAAGAAAGATTCGCCATCGAAGCCGCGGTAGGTTTTACCGGGACCGATGGAGCACCGATCCGTATTCGCCCTTCACCACCTTCCTGGTGACCGCCCTGCTGATGCTGGCCCTGCTGATTGCGTCGTTTTTTCTTTTGCGCCCCCTCACTCAGACCCAATCGGGCATCCGGGTGGTGCCGGCCGCCAGCCGCTAGTCTGTACCCGGGGGGCTAATCGATCCAGCGCGCCAGCACGCAGGTGATGTTATCCGGCCCGCCTTTGGCGTTGGCGGCCTGAATCAGGCGTTCGGTTGCCACCGGTAACTCAGTGGACTCCATCAGTATCCCGAGCATTGCTTGATCGTTTACCGGGCCGCTGAGCCCGTCGGTGCACACCAACATCACGTCGCCGGCTTGAGGCGTCTCCAGGCGGGTATCTACCTTCACGGTGTCTTTCATCCCCAATGCCCGAACGATCACGTTCTTGTGCGGGAAGGCGGCTATTTCCTCCGCGGTCAAGTGCTTCATCTTTTTATAATCGTTGAGCAGGGAGTGATCCTCGGTGAGCTGCTCGATTTGGCCGCCGCGAATTCGATAGGCGCGACTGTCGCCGACGTGGGCCACGTAGATGCCGTCTTCTACTGCAAACAGAGCCACCAGGGTGGTGCCCATACCGCGCTGCTTGATGTTGCGCTGCGCGTGCTCGTAAATCCTCAAGTTACACAGTTTGATTCCGGTGATCAGGCGGTTCTCTTCGTAGCCTTTGGTTCGATCCATCTTGTAGGGCCAGGTTCGCTCAGGGTCGTCAGCGGTAGCCGAGAAGAACTCCTGGAGCGTGTCCACAGCCATCTTGGAAGCGACCTCGCCCGAGGCGTGGCCGCCCATGCCGTCCGCCACCACATACAAACCGTGCTCGGCCATGATCGCGAAGTTGTCCTCGTTATGCTGACGCTTGCGGCCGACGTCGGTTTGACCCGCAACCTCGATGCGAAGCGGGCGGAGCGCGCCGGAGCTGTGGATTTGGACGGAAGGGACGGTCACGATCGTCTGCAATCCTCCTTTTAGCCCCTGCCGCTGTCAATCGGTCGGACGACCAGGCAGTGGTCTTTGCGTGGCTCAGCGTGGCTCTGGAATCACTTCCGAGGGCTTTGACGGGCGCGGGGTTGGGACGCCGGGTCGCTCGCTCGCGCCGTTGGCGGATGACTTTCGGAGCTGACGGCCGCTGGCTCGGTCCTCCGGCGCGGCGCGGAGCGAGAGCGACACCTGCCGAAACTTGTTGCGCGAATAAATGAGCAACTGGACGCTTTCACCCACCGCGTGCTGATTGATGGCTTGGGAGAGGGCCTCGGGCGTGGTAACCGACGTGCCATCCACCGCCACGATGATGTCCGCGGACGCCGCGTTGGGGTCGCCCTGTAAACCGGCTGCAGCTGCTGAACTCTGGGGATGGACACTCAACACGTGGACGCCGCGAACGGGTCCGGCATCTTTCGCGACCCCCTGGATGCCCAACCACGGCGCCGGCGGAACCGCGTTCGAGGGGACGGTACGCAAGAACGCCTTGAGAGCGCTCACCGGAACTCCATACGGCACCTGATCGCAACCTCCGGAACTGGTCGGGGCACAGGCGCGCGCAACCACCGCCACCACGTTTCCTTTATCATCCACGATGGGGGCGCCGACTTCTTGATCTTTGAAGCGGGTTATGAGCTCGAGCGCGTCGCGAAGCAACGTGCTGTCGCCCCCGAGCAAGGTGTTGGTGCCTTTTACGATGGTGCGCGACACGGCAATTGCTTTCTTGCCGACTTGGCTAAATGAATGCAGCCCCAGCCCCGCGTCGTTACCCGATGTTTTGGACGGCTTGAGCCCCTTTTTCCAGCGGCTGTTCTGCGGGATCAAGAGCGCCAAATCCCAGCCGCGATCGGAGTGGCCCAACTTCACGGGAGACACGCTGCCATCGGCAAAACGCGCGTCGATATTGTTACCGTGAGTGAGCGACGAGAGCGCGGTGACGATACGCCCGTCACCATTCAAGACCGTGCCCACCCCGAGCACTTTGCCCTGACGTTCCAGCACCACCACGCCCTGACGCGCTCGTTCGAGCGGGCTCTCGGGATCCGCCGAATCGCTGGGGTCGGGAATCGCGCTGTCCGCAACGTCTCCCGCCGCGTTGGCCACGCCGCGGGCTGACTGCTCGACGCTTCGCGCGGCTTTACCGACGTTGCTCTG
This sequence comes from Polyangiaceae bacterium, assembly GCA_036505155.1. Classification (GTDB taxonomy): domain Bacteria; phylum Myxococcota_A; class Polyangia; order Polyangiales; family Polyangiaceae; genus DASXTY01. The sequence continues at coordinate 11,076 of DASXTY010000977.1, forward strand.
CGAATCGCGATTTTGCAAATCGCGCGGTTTGGCAGCGCTGCCCGTGTCGGAATGAGAATCACCCGGTTTTGCCTGCGCCGCCCCGTCCTCAACCGCGAGCAAGCCCGCCGTCAAGGTTAAAGCCGAAATCGTGAGTGAGAAACGTTTAGCGGTGGTCACCGCCCCAGTGTAGCTCCGATTACCGCTTATGAAAGTGTCGCCCGCCGCTTTTGCCGCACCCGCCGGCTACTCGGGAAAACCGGAGCTTCTTGTTCTTGCTTGCAAACATCGAGCCATGTCCATTTTCCCGGGGGCCCGCCCTGAGTCCGAGTTCAAGTCGGGCGCCGGAGCTGCCTCACCTGGACGGGCGTTGCGACCAGAACCACGTCAATACAGTTACAAAAAAGGCCTGTGCCAACCACGCCCGGTATCCCTGCAAGCTCCCGGTCCAGCTGCGCGGGGTCGGATATCGGCTCGACCGTGAGGTCGTAGATGAGCTGACCCGAGTCGGTCAAGAAAGGCTGACCATCCCGGAGCCTTAACTCGGGTTCGCCGTACCGGCCGAGCGTCAATGCCGTGGTCTTGTGCCCAAAACGCAGCACCTCCACGGGCACCCGACAGTTCTCCCCCAAACGGTCACTGAGCTTCGATTCGTCCACCACGATCACATTGGTCCGGGAGGCGCGGTTCACGATCTTCTCGCGGGTATGCGCTCCCCCCCTCCCCTTGATCACATCCAGAGTGGGGCTCACTTCGTCTGCGCCATCCACGCAAACGTCAATTTCCCAAGGACCCTCCTCATCGAGGAGCGGGATCCCAACTCGAATCGCCAGGTCTCGGCTCGCGGTGCTGGTGGCAACCCCCACCAAAGATCGCCCGGCTCCCACCAGCTCAGCCAGCGCCTGGACGAAGAAATTCGCGGTCGAACCAGTTCCGAGACCGATAATCCCGCTTGGCGGCAAAAGCTTCAGAGCTTCCCGAGCCACCAGGCGCTTGGCTGCATCGAGGTCCATAAGAACACCTATCTCGCACGAAGCTTCGACGGGGTGCAATCTCGCGGGCCCCTGACCCGATCCCGTGGCTCACCTCACAGCGCCCTACCGCTGGCACACCGGACAATAGTGCGCCGAGCGTTGCGCGATCACCACGCGTCGAATGAGCGTGCCGCACGCCGCGCAGGGAAGCCCCTGGCGCGCATAAACACGGTGCTGGTTTTGAAAAGCTCCGGGGCGGCCGTCGGGTTGAACATAGTCACTGATGGTGGTTCCTCCGGACCGAATGGAGCGCCGCAGCACGGTTCGCAGCGCCCGCGTGAGCGCATGCCAGTCTTCCAGCGTCAGACGACGCGCTTTTCGTGTGGGCCGAAAGCCCGCAACGTACAAAGTCTCGTCAGCGTAGATGTTGCCCACTCCGGCCAACACCGATTGATTGAGCAGTAGCGCCTTGAGCGGGATGCGCCGTCGGCGGGCAGCGTGAAACAAAGTCTCGGCGCTCGCCCGCAAGGCGTCGGGCCCGAGCCGATCCAGGCGCTCGCTCTTCTCCCCGGGTTCCAGAAGCGCGCATCGGCCGAACTTTCGCGCGTCGCGAAACAGCACCGCAGGATCGCCGTCGGCGAAAAAGAGTGCCAGGTGCGTGTGCACATCCAGAGCGCGTTCGGTTGAGGTGAGAAGCTGCCCCGTCATCCCGAAATGCCACACCATGCGACTGCCGTCGTCCAGCGGAACGATCAGGTACTTTCCGTGCCGATGTAGCGCGGTGGGTGTGCGTCCCTGAAGCCTCCGGCGCAGCACTGCCGGGCTAGTCAAGAAGAAGGGGCTGGGAGGCCCGGTGCGCACGCGCGTGATGACGCGCCCAACCAGCGCGGATCGCAAGCGTCGGCGCACCACTTCCACCTCGGGGAGCTCGGGCACGCCGGAAGCTTACCGCTAAAAGGGTCACCCGGTAGACGGCAATCCGTTGCGAGCGTCATCGCCGTAGAGCCGGTGGAGGTCGACCAGTAGGACGTGCTTGCTCTTGGCGTGCACCTCGAGTCGCTGGGTGAAACCTGCCGCG
>DASXTY010000978.1:0-3272 GCA_036505155.1 Polyangiaceae bacterium
GGCAACTCGCGCATGCAAGAAGACCTGTCAGTGCGCCGGCCAGCGGTCCGCCAACCCGGATACCGAAGCTACCAAACCCGACTCCAACCCTCTTATGCGCAAAGTGAACAACCGCAGGCGCCGCAAGGTAGCCGATGATGCCGGCCGTAGTGGCCTCGCTCGATCCGGTGGCGGCTCCAACACCGAACAGCGTTGCGCTGGCTGCATCGGCGATCAGGATCTGCCAGCCATACCAGGTTCGCGTTGGCTTTAGCTTACCCTCGGTCAATGCTGACCGATCAAACTCCGGTTGTTCGTTTTTGGATGGAACCGGAGGCGGTGCGGTCGGGACGGGACGGTGCTGCAATGCGTCGTTCTTGATGCGCGCCGCTGCTTCCGCCAGGGCACGCTCCTCTACCGGAACTGTCGCCGCTGCGTCGGCCGGTGCCGGTGCTGGTGCAGCCGCGTCCGACGGCGCGCTGGGTTGTGTTGCATCGTATGTCGTTGCTCCCCGAGCACCGCCGTCTTCGTCCGAGGTCATGGGCTGCGCCAAACACGGACGGACAAAACCCGTAATCATCAGCGCCGTAGCCGAAGAAAGCGCTCTTGGACTCAAAACGCGTACCCCAACTCGAGCCCGACGCTGCCGCCACCCTGGTTAAACGTGCGCGCCTGATAGCCGCCGCGCACGGCAGCGCTGAATCCGGCGCCGAAATCAATTCCAATCTGTGCCAGCAGGCGCACTCCAAACTGGTTTGCGTGCGGCATGTCCGTGACCTCGATGATGGGGCTGAGCGTCACGCGATCCGAGGCCAGGACATCCATTCGAGTGAAAAATCGGGTACCGAACACCGCAATGGTTTCGAATCCAAGCGTGAGATTCGTCCCATAAGGCTCTCCCAGAACCAGCGCGGCACCAGCACCCAACGAAAACCCGACTTCGTTGACGCTGGAGACGAATTCCCCGTCCAGGTGCACCAAGTCGACTACTCGAACGCGCAAATACGGCGCGCCGTAGTTGAGGCCCACATTGAAACGCTCCTCCGGAGCGCTCCCGGCGGCAACCTGGTCAGCGGACAAAGGCACCGGCGCCTTGCCCCGCACGATTCCGGCGCGCAATCCGAACTCGGTCACCAACTGCAGGGGTCGGAATGCATAGCCCCCTTCAATGCGGTAATACCGGTCGGAGACCCGTCGCGTCGTCACCGCACCAGTGGACGGATCGACGTCTTGCACGTCGCTCTTCCCGAAATTCACATAATCGCCGCTAGCCGAAAATTTGGAGCGCCGCCCTCCCAGCCGCGTCAAAAGGGCCCGCTCCCGCAAATCCATGTGCTCCGCTCGCACCAGGACGCGCTGCGGCGCTTCGCGAGACCCGAAAACCCCCACCCGCGCTCCGTCCACCCGCTCGAGCTCCACGGTGTAACGGAACTCCGGAAACGAGACGTGCTCACTGGGAACTATGGCGACGTACTCGCCGTTTGGAGCGCGAAGAAAATCGACTGCCAGCGGCTCCGGCTCGTTGGGAATATTGTAAACGACGTAAGCGTGTCGTACCAAATGGGGATTTTCAATTTCCGCCACGATTCGGAGCGGGTGGTGGGCCTTCGCCACGGTAACCGGCGCGTGATGCAATGCGGGACCTGCTGCAATGGGAAGGCTCTGTTCGACCTTTGCAGGTGCGGCTGCCGCAGGCTGGGCTTCTGCCGGTTTCGGCGCCGGGCTCTCACCGGTGGCGTCGACCTCTTGAGTGGCTGGAGACGGTGGCGCCGCGGGAGATTTCTGCTCCGGCGGAGAGGGCTGCGCAGTCTGGGCGCGCCCTGGCAACGCCCAGAGAAACAGGGGCAATGCAACGGCGATCGTTCGGAGTCGGGTTACCATTGATAACTCACCGCGGCACCGCCGCCGGGCCCGGCGTGACGAATCGTCCGCCCCTCGTAAGAGCCCCGCACCGCAACCACGAACGTGGGCACGATTCGGTATCCGATTTGTGCGATGGCGCGGGCACCCACTTCGGCTTGCTCTTGCGATTGGCCGACTGGCGTGACCGAACTTTTTGGCTCGCCGGCGGGCTGGTTGGTGACTTCCGTTCGCAAGACGATGGGCACGCGCTCGAAGATATTGAGGTCGAGCTCGGTAATGCCGCGCAGCCCGACCCCACCGAGCACCTCTCCGCCCAGCAGCAGATTGGTGGACTTGTCGTTGCCGAGTCGGATGAACCCTTGCGCGCCGCCTGTCACTCCGCTCTCTTGCAAACCGATAATGCCCCGCGCGATGAGCCCAGTGAAGGAGCTGACCCCGAACTCTGCTTCCAGATATCCGTATGTGAGACCGACGCGACGCGAGACACCGAGCTTGTCCAGCTCGTCGAGCGAGCCGCCTTCACCGCGGTACACGCCGAAACCGGAGCGAACCGCGCGCAGGCCTACATCCGTGATGCGAACCCCCATCGAGCCTTCTGTTTGCCACGCCCAGTCGTTGCCCTTGAGCCGGTTCCAGTCGGCGTAATCCGTGAGCATGGTGACGCTGACTTCGTAGTGCTCCGCCCGCGGCGTCGGCTGGCGTTGCACTTCCAACTTGATCGGCTCCGCATCCGAGCCGACTACCGCTTGCCCGCGCCCGTCCGGCCCCACCGCTTCAATGAAATATTCGACCCCGGGAGCCCGTGCCTGCTCGAGTGAGATGTCGCTTCGAAAATAGCCGGTACCCGCCGCGACCATGGGGCGAGACACGTAAGCCAGGTCGCCCGACTTTCGCACGAACAAGATTGCGCCCTTCGCCGGGCCCAAGACCTCAACACCCAAGGACGGAACCTGACCCTCGACGATGGCGTTGGGCGCGCTGAAAGAACGCGCCCGCAAGCCCTCAACCGGCGCGGTCGGCTGGCCTGTAGATACGGCCAACAGCAGCCGGCGGATCTGCATGGCTTCTTCCACCAGCACTCGCGCCAGGCGTGTTGCCGGATGCTTTTGGGCGTATTGCTCGTAGGCCCGCGCACGCGTGTAGAGGTCCGTTCCCTTGAGCGACTCGAAAAGAGCCATTACTTCGCCCGCCTGAGCGTCCACGGGCGCCTGCGCCCCGCCTTCCGTTGCTGCGCCCGCAGGCGGAGCGGGCGCGACAGCAGACCGCGTCTCGGCGGGAGGCGCGGGTTTGACTTCAGGAGCAGCGGGCCGGCTCGGTGCGGGCGAGGGCCGCGCGCCCGGAGCGGGAGGTGCAGCGGGAGCAGGGGCTGCCGGCACACGCGGCGGACCGGCGGTGTGCAGAACAACGATGTCGCCAACCTGAGGCGGTCG
>DASXTY010000979.1:0-2430 GCA_036505155.1 Polyangiaceae bacterium
GATACCTCACCGGCGGCGCCGTGGAGGTGTCCACTGGTCTCCTCGGCGAACTCGACCTGTCGCGTATCCAAAAGGTCACGCATATTCGTATAAGCAGCAACTTGACCAAAGTGATCCTTCCGAGCAACGTGGCGCTGCAGATGGGCCAGCTCTTTTTTCGTTCCAATCAGCAGCTTTTGAGCGTCGACGGCTTCCAGGGCATCACGCTCACACCGAGCAACATTCAAGTGAGCGGCGCGAAGAGCCTGAGCATCATGAACAATCCAAATTTCTCCACTTGTCGCGCCAACCAGCTCAAAGCGATTTTTTTGGCTGCAGGGTTCCCCGAAGCGACCATGGAGATCAGTGGGAACCTGGCCGATTGTCCCTAGGCCGCGACTCCCCACCCCGTTTTCATCCTTCATTCGCCCGTCTTTTGGCGGTACAGCCGCTTTGCGCGTTCACGGCTTGCACCTTCTATCTGCTGCCAAAATTCTTGACTCACTTTATAAACGTATCCGTTCGGAGACAAGGAAAGCCAAACGGGTTTCGTTCGTCGGGCCGCGAGTTCGGGAAGTTGACGGAATCAGATTTTATGCGAATATCAAGCACTTACTATTGTGAGCGATTGCAAACGCAGCTCTGCGGGGGCGGGCATGCCGCGCTGGCGCTCGAAATCGGAAGCTCACCGCGCGGCTGGTTAGCGCTGCGCGTCACCAGTCCGCAGAGCGGGGGCGGATGGGGTTCGCGGACGGCGAGCGGCACCGAGGAATGGGCGGCGGGATTGGGTCGAACCCCAGCTCGGTTAGGAGCTGGCAACATCGGTCGGCTTCCGTCACGACCTCGACGAACTTCAAGCGACCGCCGCAGGGACAAGCGAGCGCGTCGAGGTTGTGAACGCGTTTGAGAAGGGTGGCCCAGTCGACCCTCCAGACGGCAGAGGAGTTGCTGGCCTTGCTTGGCTGGAAACGGACGGGGTTCGGCGGACGGCGCAGAAGTTCCGGATCGAGTACCGCCTCCAGCGCACCGCGCGCCGGGAGCGCTTGTGTCGGATTGTCCGCAGCGACGCCGGTGCTGATAACCCGCCGTGCCCCAACGATGTCGGTACCCGCCGAACCCACAGTTGAGCACATGGCCGGATCGGGCGCCGGCGGCGCAATCGCCGGCACGACGCTTTGTCTCCATGAAGAGTGCGGAGCGAGAACGCCGTGGAATCGAACCAGCGGGTGCCTTGGGGGCGGGATGAGGGCGGACAACCGGGCCAGGAGCTCCACGGGCTCCATCACGCGATGAGTCTCTCCGCGCCGCCACGGTCGCTGGAGCTTATAGGCGACGTGGCCGTCCCTTGTCATCGAGAGACGCTCGAGGCTCAGAGGCGCTCGAGTGCAATAACGAAGAAGCCGCTCGCGACCCGCCCAGTCGCAGGCGTCGATGCGCACAGCGGCGTGAAGGTTGAAGCCGAGCAGTAGAACGGCAAGTTTGCCTCTGGCAATGGGGCGCGGCGGCAGCGCGTCTGCTCCGAGAGCCCGGATGCGGTGGATCACGATGCAATCAGCGAGCTAACACATGCGACGAAACGCTTGTAAACGCGTTCGACGACCCACCGGAGCGCGAAGCAATCGGGCGCCCGCACCGGGCGGAAAGCGGCGCGGTCTTCGTGCTTGCCGCGGCTGAACACGCCATCCACGACGGCCGCATGGATGTGGCAGTTGAGATTCAGAGCGCCGCCGAACCGATGCTGCACCGACACGGCGCCGCCGCGCGAGCCTGAAATGCCGTCCTGCGCAGCGGTATGCGTGTACCACGCGAGTGTCTCCTCGAGGAAGAGGCGCGTCATGGCCATGAACGCCTCTGCTTTCGACGCCAGGAGAAAGCGCAGCTCGAACGGAACGCTCAGAACCCACTGCCTCACGGGAGCTTGCGGAAAGACTCGATCGGTCAGATGGGCCGCGACGTTGCACATTCGCCGGGCATTGCAAGACGGACAGGGGCCTCTCTTCTTGCGCGAGAACGCCACGACTATCTGTCGATGACACTCACGGCATTGTGCTCGACCGAAGCCATGCGCCAGGATCCCGCACTTGAGATATTCGCGGAGTTCGTTTTCGACGTAGTAGGGCAGCGGGCGGTCGTGCTCTTCGCGCGCTTTCGACAGGAACCTCTCACCGAGAACCAGAATTCGCCGCCGTTGCCGCGGTTGCACAAGTGGCGAACGCGCTGCTCGCCATGGCGAAGCGCCACCCGAGGGCGATATCGCGCGACTCTTCGCGCGACCGGGGGTATCGGTTGAGGGCGCACCCGTGAATGCGACGCGGGCATCGCGTCACGCCCGCGCCGAAAATATCACCATCCCCCGAGAGCAGCGAGCTCCCGGCGCCTGAGCCATGCCCAAACCAGCACCGCGGCGCCCATCGACAGGGTGAGCGCGTTGATGGCGACTTCCACGGCGAC
>DASXTY010000980.1:0-4415 GCA_036505155.1 Polyangiaceae bacterium
CAAGATCAGGTTGCGCACGACCGCGTTATTGGCCTGATCGTATGCGCGCACGCTGAGCATCACGGGCCCCGCCGGAACCTGGCTGCTCACGTCGGCGTCGAATTCTTCTCGCTGTTCGTCGAAGATGCCGTCTTTGGGATAATAAGGGCGCCATTGGTCGGAACCTGCCACCGACATCTCGATGCGGGCGATCGGTCCCACTCCATCGATCACGGTTCCCTGCACTCGGCGCCCGGTCGCCCGCAATCCCTCGATGGTGGGCGGGGTGTTGTCCACAAGGATGATGCCGCTTTCGAGCTCATGACGCTTGACTCGGTCGGGTGGGTTCGCGCGCTCGTCAGTGGCCACCACCCGCACCCGATAACGGCCTTCCGGTAGATCCCCCGTATCCCAGGTGTATTCCTCTTTGGTGAGCGTCTCTTGGGGCTTGAGCATATCGAACCAGGTATCGGCGCCAACCATCCGATATTGCAGTCGGAAACGGAGCTCGTCTTTATCGGGATTGTCCACTTTCCACTTGAGCTTCACGTCGGCGTTGGGCTTCTCCACGATGGGCCCTCCCGATGCCTCCATGACGTCTTTGGATGACTCGGCCTTTCGCGCGCTTGAGGTGGCGTCGATTTCTTTGATCACCGCGCGCAGGTTGTCGGTCACGAAAGGAACCTCGAGCTCGTTCAAGGTGGCGTTGGGATCCCGAGTCCACCGCGCCCGAATCTGTAGATAACGCGCCGGCGGGCTCTCCACCAGATCGGGGGCTGTGATGGGCCGACTCCAGTCGCTCCACGTCTCATCCGGAACCAGGGTGCCACCAGTGCGTGTGGAAAGCTCGAGCGAACCCGACGCTTCCCAGCTGATTCGGCCGAAGCGCGCCCGAAGACCCGCATCCAGCACTTTGCTGGTCCAAACCGCGTCGGCGCCGCCGATACTGCGAATGGGATGCAACACGGCCGGGTCGGTGGAAGCGAGAAAGCGGTTATTGCCAGTCAGCAGCAGAGCGCTTACTTGGCGCTCCTCGGTGTCCGCAATCAAGACTGAGTTGTGGTTGGGCTGAACCGTGTAAACCCGCCCTTCCACACCGGTTCCGACGTACGGCTTTCCATCGCTGCCGACCGCGAGGCTTACGAAATGTTCTTCCTTGTTGTCCAGAAGCTCTTCGGGAGAACCGTCCTTGTCGAACCGATAAAGCTTTCCCTTTCCCTTGGTCTTCGACGGGGGTGACACCGGACCCGCGCTCGCCTGGGCACGAGACCGCGAACTGTGCTTGGGGACGTCGCTGCTGGCTTTGATGTCATTGGCAATGGCGTAAACTTCGCCGCGCGGTCCCACTGCGACCGCGCGCACCTCGGTCAGCCCGAAGTCGTGCATCACGCTGGCGCGCCCCGGGCCGGTTATCCGGTAAAGCTTGGCCTTGTCGCTGGCGCCGGCGTAAATGGTTCCGTCCGGGGCAACCGCAACGCACATCAAATGCTGCTCTTCCGCATCGAAAAACACCTGCGCGTTACCGTTGGCGTCGATCCGAAATAACTTGCCCTCCGGACCGGTGGCGGCAAATACCGCTTTAGTCTTGGGATCGAACGCAACTTGCCACACGTGTTCCACACCTTTGAGCTTCACCCACTCGGTGAGCTTTCCAGAGGCCCACTTCAGGACTTTGCCTTCCGGCAGCGTACCCAGCACCACCGAACCGTCGGAGGCCTCTGCCAGCGAAGTGATCACCAGCGCTTTGGTTTCAGCGACCACCTTCGCCTGGGCGCCATGCACTTGGATGAGCTTGCCCTCGTTGCCGGTGCCCAAGAGCAACGAGCCGTCTTTCAGCAAGAGGGCGCTCCAAATGGAGGACGCATCCGTGATGGGTACGGATCCCAGGTTGAACCCGGATTGAACCCGTCCGATGGAATCGACTCCAACGCCTTTGAGATCGCCCCCCGTGAAATCTTCGCCGTTTTGCAAAATAAAGCGGCGCGTGCCCACCGCGGATCCGGTGGCGGTCCCCAGGCCGGTTGCAATCGCAAGCCAAACAGCGGGCGCCACCCGAAACCTAAGCCGGGATTTTCTCTTCCGAGTAGAGAGGACAGTTGCCACGGGATTCACCAGATTTGTGCCTCGGGCATCTGACTAGCGCAACACCGGCTTTACAGTTACTGAAACGCGATCCCGGCCGACCACGTATTTCCCGATGTCCACCACCACGTGGGCCTCGGAGCGGAAGGCATCCGGCGCCAGCGAGCTGGTGGTCGGGCGAATCGCATCCAATGCGCCTGGAGGCAAGGTCTTTGCTACCCTCCCTTTGTAGGACACCGCCGACGCGCCGTCTTTATAAGTAATGACAATGGACTTGGGGGGGTAGACCGGATTTTCCAGGTTTCGAATCAGCTCCGGCACGTTTTCGGGATCCGCGACGTCGCGCTCCTCTTCATAGCCTGGCCCAATCCTCAACTCCACACTCTGACCAGCCAGGTGAGCCGGGATGGGAATGGAAACCACGCGGGTCACCGCTGGCCCCACATAAGGAACCAGAGTCAGGCGAATGCGCGCCGGATTTCCGGCTTCGACCTGGGGATCGAACAGCTCGACTCCACGCAAGCGCAAAATTTCGCGTGCGAACCGCAGCTCGATTTGCATGTCCGCTCGCTCGATGACCACCGGCTCCCAGGGGTTATTCAACAAGCCGCCCACCGCGTCGACCAGATTCGAGCGAATGAAGTCTTGCGCCTCGGGTGTGCCGCCGATCGCGACGCCAAAATCTTCCAGAGTGACGTCTCCGTAGCCACGGACCTTGAGCCGGCTGGTAGCCGACCAGCTTACGTCCTGACGCTCGGAAGCCGTGGCCTGCAAGGCGTTTCCCAGCGCAACCGACATGAACGCAGGCGTCATGAACTTCTCGTGCGAGACTTCGAACTGCCATTTAGTGTGTGGAGCTCCGGGAACCCCCTTGATGTTCATGGTGACCGGTATCAAAGGCGCTTTGGCAGTCTCGGAGACCACGATGGAAGCCTGCCGGTCATTGACCAGCGCGCCGAGGCTGCGCACCGGCATGCCGATCTTGAAGGAACGCATGTCACTGGCTAAAAACCAGAGCACCCGACCAAGCGACGTGGGCAGCGCCGTCACTCCGGATTGCATCATGGGATGGCCAAATGCCACGAGTCGGTTGCCCTCCACGCGCGTTACGGTCCCGAGTCCCATTGCGCTCATATCGCCGCGAATCAGCTCTACGCCAATCGCGCTGCCGTTTTCATAGTGCTCCGGCGCAGTCGGGTCGGTGGTGCCGCTGCCCCCGGCTTGCAACGGCTCGAGTCCCATCGGACTGAGCAGCTTTTTCGCCAGGTCTACCGCACCCGGGTTCAAGCCGCCTACCAAGAGCGGCGTCGCCACCGGAGCCAGCGCGGATTGGACGGCGAAGGGAGTTCTGGCGGCAACTTCGCCGGCATGCCGGAGCAAATCGTATTTTACCAGACCTCCGTACTGGTCATCCGAAAAATTAGGGCGGCGCCAGTTCAGAGTCGAGCGCCGATCGTTGTTTGCCTTGGGCAACCCCTTCAAAGGCCAGCCCTGAATGAAGTCCGGCAGCGGACGCATGAGCTCGTCCAGCATGTTGCGAATCGGCGTAACGCCTGCTACCGGCTCGCTTCCGAAACTCCACCCGTAGGCATACGCCCCTATCATTTTATTGTTGATGAAGATGGGGCTTCCGCTCATGCCGGCCACCACCTTCGCCACGTCCAAACGCGGGTGGCGCGTCTTGATGAGCACCAGCTCTTGGCGAGGTTGAAAGTTGTCGAGCACTCCGATGACTTCTACGTCGAAGCGTTCGGGCTTGGTTCCCTCGAACACGGTGAGTCCGTATCCCTTCATGCCAGGGCGGATGTCCTTGACCGACATGATGTCCGGCCGCGTCGCCTTGCCCTCGGCCAAAGCGAAACGGGTGCTCGGCAACGGGGCGAGGATCCCCGCCAGCGCAGCTAGGACCAGCACGGCTGAGTAACGCATGCGCTAGAGCTTAGCAGGCTGCTACGGCCGCTGGAAAACCCGCTCCTCCAAACGCTGAATGCGCGCTTCTTGTGAGAGAAAACGCTCCGCGTCCAACGTCCGGGAACGAATCACCTCCTGGCTAAACGAATCGAATCGATCCGTGAGCCTGTCCAGCCGCTGCACTACTTGCTTTAACACTTCACGGTGAACCTGCATCTCCTCGCGCTGAGCTCGCATCTCCTCGCGCTGAGCTCGCATCTCCTCGCTGTGCTGCGTGAGCGTCTTCAGGACGTTGGCCAGCACGTCGACGACATCGGAGAGAGTTGCATCGCCGTTACGTTTTCGGGCTGCCATTCGAGAGACTCTATCATCCTATCGACTGCCAGCAAGTTGAGTTGTCTGGCTGACGGTGTCCGGGGCTGGAGCCGCTCGGGCAACGGGGT
>DASXTY010000981.1:0-2213 GCA_036505155.1 Polyangiaceae bacterium
GATTCCGGGCAGCACCGCGCTGGTAGAGACTTGTACGTAGGACTCGCCTCTCAGCGAGTGCACCGTCAACTGGCCGCGGCGCCAGAACCAGACCTCTCGAACTTCGAGCTTCCGGTAGATCTCGAGCTTGTCGAGGCCGCCGGAGGTCCATACGACTTCGATGGCAAGGTCGGGTCGCTGCGGATCGGTGACGTCGCCAAAAACATAGCACTCGTCCGGCTCGACGCCGCGTCTTTGTTCCTTCTGCTCGATGGTCCAGGACCCACACGTCGTGAATTCGACTCCTTTCTCGAGGCACCACACCTCAACCAAGCTGCCGATAAGGGACTTGATACTCTCGTGCGTGAAGGACGGGCTCATGATCTCCAGCACCCCTTCGAGGTAGGCGAAGCGAGGCGCTGAGTGATCCCCGCGCATCTCGAGGTGACGCTGGTAGTCCGCCCAGGTAGCGTCACGCAGAAGAACGATCTTGTCCTCGACCGGGCGGTCGTCGTGTTTGTCGAATGACCCAGCGAGCATGCGGCGCGAGTATAGCGCGCTAGTGTCGTGAGTCCATGATTCGCACCCGAATTCGGCGGCCCGTCGAGCGGCTCGGGCGCCGGCAGGCCGCACCCGGCGCATCAAATTGTCCCAGCGTTTACCAGGCTTGGTCCCATTTATCAGCAGAGAGCCATCCGCTCAGCAAGCGCTCGATAAGATGTCCAAGACGCCGGGCAAAGCATCGCGCGCGTTGAGCGCCGGCGGCAGTGGCAGGAGCGGCGACTGCGGCGGGAGCAGAGGCGGCGGCGGCAGCGGCGGTACGGTACAGATCAAGACATCGCTGACACTTTTGTGTACCGGAAGCCCCTGACAGTCGGGTTGACATTACGCTGCTTTTTTTCTCGGCTTGTTGAGAAAACCGACCGCGACCGCATCTATAACGGAGCGGCTACCTGGATGTCAATGGTTCCCAGGTCGAGGTTCCTGAACCACAGGCGACGCTTGGTAGCGGCAATGGGCTCTAGACCGATTTGTTGCCCTGTGAGCGCCCGGCCAGCAGTGTAAGCGAAGTTGCTATCCTGAAGGTGCTGTTCGCTCCGACAGTGCGCAGCTGCCGGAGGTCCGGTGCTGGGGAGCGGGTAACACAAATGGCGTCTGTAACGCTTCTCTTAACCAATGCGGTCAGTCCGCGCCCCCGGCTGGTCAGTTCGTGCAGGTCGCCGCCGGATACACGCGCACACACGGCACGTGACATGCGTGCTGCTTGATACGAACGTTTGGATCTCCGCGTTCCTAGCGCCTGACGGCCATTGCGGCCGGATAGTGCAGACTTGAGGGTGTTCTGAGATCAGCGGGCGGCGTCACACATCGGAGCCGGAATAGCCCATGCCTCCGTCAGTCGATGCCCAGAATATGCAGCGCAGCGCTCGAAAGGCGGTCACTGGTTTCGGAAAGTAAGTAACGCTGTTGATCGGTTTGAGGGGTGTGCTCGCGCGCGGTGTAATAACAATGAATGCCGCGACGGGGTCGGTCGGTGGTATTTTTGGTTCCCGAGTGCCAAAGGTGGCTGTTGAACACCGCTACGGTTCCGGCTGGGCCGGCTACCAGAGCTTGCTCGGGATGCGCGGCGCTTGCATCGGCCAAAGCAGCGATCGGCAATCGGTGAGTTCCGAGGACGATGCGCGTGCAGCCCGTCTGCTCGGTGAAGTCGTCCAGCATCCAGATCGAATTGCAAACGTGGAACTCGCCGGTGTAGGTCCAGCCCGAGTCCCAGTCTGTGTGAAAGCCTTGTGTCCCCTGACCGGGGAGCGCATCGCGCGCATTGAGCGACGACAACTTGAACGCACGCCCGATCACGTGGCGCACGGCCGACAGCACCAGCGGGTGGGTCCAAACTCGATCGAACACGGCCCCTTTGTTCACCAGGTTCGACAGGCGGCGGGTGCCTTTTTCTTGGTGCACTTCGACGCCCGCCCGTTCCCCTTCTTGGGCCATCAATTCCTCGAAGCGCTGGCACAGCGCTTCGCGCCAGCCGTCGTCCATCAGTCCGGGAAAAACGGTGTAGCCGAGCTCATCCAGCTCGCGCTTCTGCTCTCGGGTGAGTAACGATGCGCCGGCGCCGAGCTCGAGCAGGGCCGCGTCAAACACCTCGGTCCGGCTGAAGTCGCCGACTCTAGAAATAGGGATGCTTGGGGCAAGGACCATTACGCCACAAGGTTAGCCGACCGCGTTTT
>DASXTY010000982.1:0-3516 GCA_036505155.1 Polyangiaceae bacterium
CGCCGGGAGTCGGAGGGTTTCTCTGGCAGGAGTACAATAGCCTGGTCTACGAGCACATCATCCTGTGCATTCTCACCATTGGCCTGGTGGGATTCGGGCTAGACCGGATCATGAGCGCGATCGAGGCTCGAATCAATCCGCTGAAAGGCACTGGGTAGTCCGTGGGATTTCTCGAGCTCGAGCGGATCCACAAAAGTTTCGGTCTGGATGCCGCGCGACGCGAGGTCCTGACCGGCATCACATTATCAGTCGAAAAAGGTGAATTCGTAGCCATCGTCGGCTACTCCGGCGCCGGCAAGACGACGTTGATCTCCATCGCAGCCGGCTTGCTCGAGCCCGATGTGGGCCTGGTGCGGCTGGATGGAAGAGAAGTGCGGCAGCCCGGCCCGGAGCGGGGTGTCGTGTTCCAGAATTATTCGCTTCTTCCCTGGCGCACTGCCTACGAAAACGTGCTGCTGGCCGTCGAGCGAGTATTTCCGACCTGGCCGGCGGAGCGACACCGGGAGCACGCTCTCGGCCATCTCGAGCTCGTGGGCTTGGCGGCCGCCAAAGACAAACGTCCCGCGGAGTTGTCCGGCGGAATGCGCCAGCGGGTCGCGGTCGCTCGAGCACTCGCCATGGACCCTGCGGTGCTCTTGATGGACGAGCCGCTGAGCGCGCTCGACGCGCTCACGCGCGCCAATCTGCAGACGGAAATGGAGCGCATTTTTCGCCACAGCAGAAAGACCGTGCTGCTCATCACCAACGATGTGGACGAGGCAATCCTGCTCGCCGACCGCATCATTCCGTTGAGCGCCGGCCCCGCCGCAACTCTAGGTCCAGAAGTCACGGTGAACCTGGGCCGACCCCGCGATCGCCGTGCGATCAATCATGATCCCTCCTTCAAGGAGATCCGCAATGGGGTCCTCGATTTTCTGCGAGGAGCCGGAGCACCGCCCAAGCAAGCCGTAGAGCGCGGCTTGAGGGGTGCCGGAGCACCGGTTGAGGTGCCCGCATGAACCCGCGCAACCAGCGAAGGTACCTTGAACTCTCCCAGCTCGGAAAGATCTTCCCGACCGCCAACGGGCCTGCCGTCATCGTTGAGGGATTCGACCTCCGCGTGGCGCAAGGTGAATTCGTGTGTCTCATCGGTCACTCCGGTTGCGGAAAATCCACGGTGCTCTCCATGGTCGCCGGGCTTTCCGAGCCGACCACCGGCGCAATCATACTGGCCGGGCGTGAGATCGACGGGGCGGGGCCGGACCGCGGCATGGTCTTCCAGACGCCTTGTCTCTTGCCTTGGCTCACCGCTCTCGAAAACGTGAGGTTAGCCGTCGATCAAGTACGGCCAGGCACTCGCGACGCGCGGAGCAACATCGCAAGACATTATCTGGAGCTGGTCGGGCTCGGCGCGTCGGTCGACCGGCGGCCGGCCGAGCTGTCGGCCGGAATGCGGCAGCGCGTCTCGCTGGCGCGCGCCTTTGCGCTCTCACCCAAGCTTCTGCTGCTGGACGAACCGTTTGGCGCGCTGGATTCCCTCACCCGCATGGATTTGCAAGAAGTCTTGCTCGAGCTTTGGGCGCGAAACAAAAAGACCGCCTTCATGGTCACCCATGACGTGGACGAAGCCCTCTTCCTTGCCGATCGCATCGCCATGATGACCAACGGCCCCGCGGCGCGTCTCGGAGACGTTTTGCAAGTTCCGTTTCCCCGGCCCCGCAACCGCGCGGCGCTTCTGGAAAATCCGAGCTATTACGGGTTGCGCGAACAGCTGATCGGCTTTCTCACCGATCAAGCACCCGCGACTCAGGCCAAAGCAGTGGAAAATGCGCTCAAGCCCGGTCTGGAATCGGAGGCGCATGCGCTGGCGTCTGCTTGGCCATGAGCCTTGTGCAGTTTGAACGGGCAGCAACCGCGGTCAGATTTAACGTCCCGGGTCCAAGATACCCCATGTTTTGGCGCCGGAACTTGCACCTTATTCCTTGTCCCGCCACGCGCTGCGATTCCCCCTCCTGAGGCGGCGGAGCCGCCGATTTGGAGGGGCGGGCCGCCCGCAGGTCGCGCGGCGGACCGCAACCAACGTGCTCAAATGCCGCCGCACGACCGAGGACGGACCGGGGGGAGGCAACCTCCCGATCCAAGTCACGGCCTCCAGTCGACACTGCAACATCGCCGGCAAATATTCCACAAATATGCCGACAAGCTTGCAAGCCGCGATTCGGTCCTGTTTAAGCGGAGCTCGGCGCTCTCGGCGCCCACTGGGCCCGCGCTCTCGCGCCGTCTACTTCTCGCTCAGGACGGGCCCGCCCGCCAAGGCATCAATGCACCGGAGGCAGCGGTTCGGGCACAAGGTAACTTCAGGCTGCGCGCGGATGGCGGCGGCAGCCGCTTCAAGAAACGGGATCAAGGGCGCCGCGGCACTGGCAGAAGCTTTTCTCGGTCAGAGACGCGATTTCACCTGAGACCCGCCGTCATCCAAGCAAACCCTCTGGCCTGCGCGCTGGCCGCTCGATCCAGCGAACATGTGCTTTTGGTTGGCGAGAGCGGCGCCGGCAAGGAGCTGCCGTAGCCGACATGCTGCTTTCCAAGCGGCGCGAGGTTCTCGACCAGCCAGTCCCAGTCATCAATGTGATCGATGGCGGCCATCAAGGCTTTCGAGAGCATGGTGCGTTGGGCGTTCGGCGAATTACGTACGAACAGAGCTCGTGTGGAGGGATAGTCGCGGAACAGGATTTCGTAAAACAGGCGCGGAAAATTCTGGTCTCGGAACAGCGCGAGCTCGAAGCTCTCTTCAAGCAATCGTCGCTTTCGGGAAAGTGGGGCGCTCATGCGGGAAACATAGCGCCGAAAGCCACCCCCGGTTCTAGTCTTGCGCGGCTCGCATACCACGCCTCTCACTCGGGTGTGCGCGCACACCTCGTGCACAGTTCGCGCACACCCAGGTCCCCGCAACGCCACGCAAACCCCTGTATTTTCGTGACAGCTGCGGACCCGGTGCCGTATCCAGCCTGGCACGACCCGTGCACGGTGACCGGCCTGGTGCGGCAGGGATGCTGCGCTCAGATCCAGGAGAAACATCATGAGCCTGAATGTTGAGCTGCTTCGCGCGAGCTTTCAGCTGGTCGCGGAACGGATGCCGAATTTGACGGAACGCTTCTACGAAATCCTGTTCGTACGATACCCACAATCAAAAGGCCTGTTTGACCCCTCACGGCTCAATCGCCAGAAGAACATGTTGAAGCTGGCGTTGATTGCTGTGATGGAACACTTGGAGGACGCCGACTGGCTCACCAAAACGCTGCGAGCGTTGGGTGCAAAGCACGTCCAATACGGCGTGACCGACCGCATGTACGGATGGGTTGGCGACAGCCTGCTCGCGACGCTCAAAGAAGCCGCAGCCAGCGATTGGACCCCGGAATTGGAAGAAGCTTGGAGTGGCGCGTACCTGGCGATTGCGACCCTCATGCAAGAGCGCGCGCACAGCGCCCAGCTCTCGGCGCCGACCACTGAACGGAGCGCTCAGGCAGCGCCTGCCTC
>DASXTY010000983.1:0-11577 GCA_036505155.1 Polyangiaceae bacterium
CAAGCGGGCGTGCCCACGGTTCCGCCGCTGACGCGCGCAGACGGTGCTCGGCTGAGCGAGTTCCAAGGGAAACCCGTGGCCGTGTTTCCGTGGATCCAGGGCGAAATGTTTTGCCAAGCCCGCGTGACCCCCGAGGCGAGCGAAAAGGTAGGCGCAGCCCTGGCCGAAGTGCATCTTGCCACCGAAGCTCTGACCCGACTGCCTCCCGGCCGCTTCCGGGTCGAGGATCTATACCAGCGGCTGGATCGGATCGAACAAGGGGCGCCAACGGAGTACGGTGACGCTGCCCGACGAGTGCGGAGTGAAATTCAGCGTTGCGTCTCCGAACGCGACCCGGTGCTGCCCCAGGGCGTTATCCACGGCGATCTGTTTCGTGACAACGTGCTTTGGGAAAAAGGCGAAATCCGAGCGCTCATCGACTTCGAAAGCGCTTCGCACGGCGCATTTTTGTATGACCTCATGGTCACCCTGCTCGCCTGGTGTTTTTCCGACCGGTTCGACGCCGACCTGGTGGACGCCATGCTGCGCGGCTACTCCGAGCGGCGGAAATTGACCCTCCGCGAGCTCGATGCCGCGGTCACCGAATGCAAGCTCGGTTGCTTGCGCTTTGCGACCACCCGCATCACCGACTTTGCGATGCGCGCACCGCCGGGCGCAGCTCCGGCGCGCGACTATCGCCGGATGCTCAGCCGCTTGGAGGCGCTGGAAAGCGGCGCGCTTTCCCCGGCCCTGGCCAGGTTGCGCGGCCGATAACGTCGATAGGTTAGGCGCACGCGCAGCACGCACCTTGCGATTTATTTCTGTAGAGAAATAGATTAGAGGCGAGCGTCGCGGTCGCGCGCTCGGTTCTCTCCGCGGAGCTTGCTTTCGCATTCGCGGAGGCCCTGAATGGCTTTGTTCAAAAGCTGCTCCAGGCTCGCTTGTTCTTGGGAAGTAAGGAAGGCGCGATAGAAACGGCTCATGCGGCGGTGAACCAACCAGCAGCGCTGCTCCAGAGAGCGCCCGCGGCGTGTAAGTCGCAGACGGACGGCACGCCCGTCGTTCGGATCCCGGGACCGTTCCAAGAGCCCGGCGGTTTCCATTCTTCCGAGCAGCCCGGTAAGGGTGGAGGGCGACACCTGGAGCTGCTCGACCAAGTCCTTGATGTTGAGATCGTCGCGCTGGAACAAGGCGAACAGGACGTGGCCCATACCAGGCTTTACCCAGCTGCCGAGGCCTTCGTCCTCCAGTACCAGCTCGAGGACCCCGACGTAGTTGTAGTAGGCGCGACCGAGCGCAAAGCTCAAGTCAGTAAAGGGTGGGTCCGATTTCTTTGCCATGCAGGTACTACTCTACCGTAGGATGGTCGTGCCCCTCAAACCGCCCACGCAGGCTAAAGGGCGACCCGCTCCACAGACTCTGGGCTGGTTATCCCCTCGGGACAAGCCGAAACTTGCAGCTCGCCGGTCTTGTAGGACAATCAGGAGGTAGCGTGGCGCGCCTAGAAAAGTTGGACTTCGAAGAGTTCGTACAGCAGCGATCCCCATCGGGGCTCGCGAGCTCGGCCGGTGAGGAGCATGCATACGCCTACGCCTGGGACCAGAGCACGCGCGCCGCCTTCGAGCGGGTGAAGCCGGTGGAGCTCGCGGTGTCGGCGGCGGTGCGCATGTTCAAAACCGTGGGCAAGGCGGAGCTCCTCGGGCGCGCGGTCAAAGTTGGGCCGCGGCAGTTTCCGCGCGTGCATTCCCTGAGCGAACGATGCGCGCAGACGCTGGGGATTTATGCGCCCACCGTGTACATCGTCAATAATCCCCAGATGAACGCGGCGACTTATGGCACCACCGACGATTCGTTCATCCTGCTGCACTCGGCGCTGGTGGACCATCTTTCGGACGAAGAGCTGGTGAGCGTCATCGGTCACGAAAGCGGCCACATCCACAATAACCACGTCGTGTATCTCACGGCGCTGTATTACCTCGGGAACGCCGCGGGGCTTTTGGTGCGGCAGCTGAGCCTGCCAGTGCTGCTCACGCTGCGCGCCTGGTCGCGCCGGGCTGAAATCACCTGCGACCGCGCGGGTGTTCTGTGCGCGGGCAATCTGGATGCGTCGCTGAGGGCCCTGGTGAAGCTCGCGCTCGGATCGCAAAAGCTTTACGACCAGCTCAACATCGACGTTTTTTTGGAGCAACACGCAGAGGCTCAGGAGAGCATCGGGCGATACGGAGAAGTCCTTTCCAGCCATCCCTGGCTGCCCAAGCGGGTGCTCGCCCTGCGGGTTTTTGCCGAAAGCGAGCTGTATCGCTCACACGTCGGTCTGACCGGCGGGCTCAGCATCCCTGAAGTGGACGAGAAGGTGCACGCCATCGTGAAGGTGATGGGCTAAGCTCGGCGAAACCCATGCTCGATCAATTCCGGGAGCAGAAAATCCAGGTCATTTCGGCGCTGCGAGCGCTCACCGGAGTCTGCTCCAGATTGGGCGCGGAAGGCCTTGCTCAACGGCTACAAAGCGATGTCGTGCTCAAGCTCGAGGCGGACCGCTTTCATTTGGTGGTAGTCGGCGAATTCAATCACGGGAAGACCACGTTCGTGAATGCTTTGCTCGGCGGTCCAGTGCTGCCGGTAGGGGTGACGCCGACCACCGGCGCCATTCATCACTTGGTGTATTCCGAAACGCCGTATGCGCGCTTGGTGAAAGCCGACGGGACGGCAGAAGCAGTAAGCTTCAGCGAGATGCCGCGCTTTTCAGTGGGCGGTGAACGCGCCAGCGACCAGCTGCGGTATCTCGAAGTCGGTTATCCCGCGGATCTGCTCAAGGAGCGCCTGGTCTTGGTGGATACGCCGGGAGTCAACGATCTTTCTCTGACCCGAGCGGAGATCACCTATGAATACATTCCGCGCTCCGATGCGGTCTTGTTCTTGTTCGATGCCAGCCAACCCGTGAAGGAGAGCGAGCGGCAATTTTTGCAGACCCAGCTCATCGGCAAGTCGCGCGAGAAAATCGTGTTCGTGGTCGCCAAGACCGACATTTGGAGCGCTGAGGAGCGGCGTGAAGCGCTCGACTACATAAAGAGCAGCTTGAAGCGGCTGATGCCCAACACGCCGGTATTTGCCGTGAGCGCGCAGGCTGCGCTCGGGGGGCGAGCCGAACAAAGCGGTCTGGGTGAGCTCAGCGACTACCTCACCAGCTTTTTGTCCGAGCAACGCGGCAGAATTCTGCTCGAAAATGGGCTGAATTCCGGCCTGACGGCCTGGTCGTCGGCTTCGCGCGGGCTGGATGCGCGCCGGAGGGCGGCGACGCTGAGCGATGAGGAGCTCGCGCGGCGCAACCAGCTCTTGAGGGAAAGCCTGTCGGGACACGCTCAAGCGCTGGTTGAACGACGGCTGATGATCCGCGAGCAGGCCGGGGCCATCAAAGCTCGGGCGCAGAGTGACCTCGATATTTTTTGTAGAGACATTGTCGACCGGCTGCCTTCGGCCATCGAGAAGGTTTCCGCGCAGGACACCCGGCGGCATCTCGGGGCGTTTTTACAGAGCTCGTTTGAGGAGTGGGCCCACGCGGAAACGCGGGAGATCGCGACGGCGCTGGAAGCGCTGGCGGAACGGGCGTTTGCGCTGGTGCGAGAGGATGCCTATCAAGCGGGCAAGGAGCTGGGGGAAGCCTTGGGAGGCGAGCTGCAAGTGCCCAGCATCGAAATCGACACGTTCGCGCAGGATGTGAGCGTCTTCGCCATGTTGTCGATGGGCGTCGGAGCCCTCTTTGCGAATCTCCTATTGGGCGGGTTGCTGATTGCAGCGGCACCCGCGCTGGCGCTGTACAATCGCGATCGCACCGAGGGAATGATCCGAAAGCGTGCGCTGGAAGTAGCCACGACCGCGCTCAGAGAATCGGCCGCGAAAGTCGCGCCCAAGCTGGACCAGCTGGTCGACGACTTCGTTCAGCGTCTGGACGGCTGGCTGGAGGAGGCGACCTCGGAGCTCTATCGCGTCATTTTGGAAGTGCTCGCCGGCGTGCAGCGTCAGCGCCTGGCCGCACCGGTGGACGCGGCGAGCGAATCCGACCAGTGCGAAAAGCTCGGAAAAGACCTGGCTGAGCTGCAGCAGCAGTTGCAAGAGCTGAAAAGCGCGCTGGCAAAGCCGATGAGCCCCGATCCCACAACGCTAGAGAGTTCCCGTTTCAAGGGCAACGGCGCCGGAGCTGGGAGAGCAACCGAAACATGAGCGGTGCGCGCGGTGGGCGGCTCCCGCGGGGGCTCGACCCGGCTATGGAAAAAATCAATGTCAGCGTGGACGTCGATCGGGAGCTCTGGCGCGAAGATATCCAGGCCTCCATTGCGCATGCTCGAGGGCTGTCGCAGGCCGGCGTTTTGTTGCCGACTGAAGCCGATGCTTTGGTAGGCGGACTCGAACGCATCGGGGGTGAGATCGAACGCGGTGAATTCGCCTGGGATCGCGCTCAAGAAGACGTGCACATGAACATCGAGGCCCGCCTCATCGAATTGGTGGGCTCGGTGGGAGGAAAGCTGCACACCGGTCGGTCCCGAAATGACCAGGTTGCAACGGATTTGAGGCTCTACGCTCGGCGAAAAATCGGACAAGTCCGTGCGTCGCTAGAAAGCTTCACCGGCGTGCTCTTGGACCGCGCACAGGAGCATATCGATACCCTGATGCCTGCGTACACCCACCTTCAGCCGGCCCAGCCCAGCCGGCTTTCGCACCATTTTTTGGCGTGGCAGGAGCTCTTGTGGCGAGACCACGGCCGGCTTTGCGACGCAGCCGAGCGCCTGAACGAATCGCCGCTCGGAAGTGGAGCGGTTGCCGGCACCGGTTTGCCGCTCGATCGCGAATGGGTTGCGAAGCAGCTCGGGTTTGCCCGCCCCGCGAGAAACTCCCTGGATGCCACCGCCAGCCGCGATTTTCTGATGGAGGTTGCCGCCGCGCTGGCCATCCTGGGAGTGCACCTTTCGCGAATCGGCGAAGAACTGGTGCTCTGGTCGAGCCGTGAGTTTGGTTATGTGAGTTTGAGCGACGAATTTTCGACCAGCTCATCCATGATGCCCCAAAAGAAAAATCCCGACCCCGCGGAGCTGGTTCGCGGCAAAGCCGCGAGAATCATCGGATCGGTAACCAGCCTGCTGGTTTTGGAAAAGAGTCTGTGTTTCGGCTATGGCCGTGACTTGCAGGAAGACAAGCGTCCCATTTTCGATGCTTTCGAATGCGGAGAGTTGAGCATCGGAGCGTTGAGCGGAGCCATTGCCACAGCCACGTTTCACACGGAGCGGATGCGGCAGGCTCTGAGTCACGGGCACCTCTGCGCCACCGACCTTGCGGATTTTCTGGTAGCGCGAGGAGTACCGTTTCGCGACGCGCATCATCTGGTCGGAGACCTGGTTCGCGCTGCCGAAGCCCGCGGTGTGAACCTGGGTGAACTGCCCGAAGATGTCTTGGCATCGAAACATCCCGCCCTGCGGGGAGAAGAGGCGCGCCGCGCGCTGGACCCAGTGCTCTGCGTAGAGCGCCGGCTCTTGCTCGGAGGCCCAGCTAAAGAACGCGTAGTGGAGGCGATCGCGGAGGCGAGGGGGCGATGGTCCCGGTCGACGGCCCCGGATAAATAGCGGAAGGGCCCGCCTAAAAAGCTATGATAAACTGTAATGCTTTGCGGCGCGAGCCGGCGTAAGGTGTCAGAGTGCAGCTCGATTTCGGAGCCCGCGAGCTCACGATAAAGCTCGTCTATTACGGTCCTGCCCTCAGCGGGAAGACCACCAATTTGCAAGCGCTGCACAGCGCTGCCGATCCCAATGCCACCGGGCGACTGATGACGCTCGAGACCAAAGACGATCGCACGCTGTTTTTCGATTTGTTGCCGCTCACATTTCGCGATCAGGGGGGGCTGACGGTTCGTCTGAAGGTCTTCACCGTCCCGGGGCAGGTGATTCACGCCTCCACCCGCCGCCTGGTGCTTCAGGGCGCCGACGGCGTGGCCTTCGTGGGGGATTCTCGGATTTCGCAGACCGAGCAAAACGCCGAGTCCTTCATGGACTTGAAAGAAAACCTCAAGGAGAACGGGCTCGCGCTCAAGCAGATGCCGCTCATCATCCAGTTCAACAAGCGAGACCTGTGCGACATCCGCAGCGACCAAGAAATCGCGGAGCTTGCCGCCCAGGGGCACGAACCGGTTTACCTATCGGTGGCCACGCAGTCGAAGGGCGTCATCGAGAGCTTTGCTGGGCTGGTTTACCTCACCTGGAGCGCGCTCGACGCGCAGCACGACTTGAACCGAAAATTTTCGTTCGACTCGAAGGCGTTCCTGAACGACGTGGTGCAGAAGCTTGGCCAAACCCGATCCGTTTCCCAAATTCTGAGCGCTCGCGTGGGCGGCGCGCTCGACGTGCTCGGACCCGAGGCGGTTGTGTGATGGGCGTTTCCGCTGAAAAAAGCTTGGAAGAGCTCACCATGCGCGACCGCTTTGCGCTCGAGGACCTGGTGGATCGCGAAGCGCTGGGGGAGCTGTCCGAAGGCTTTTACAAGCTTTTTCGGGTGCCGCTTCGGATCTTCAGTGAAAGCGGCCTTTTGCTGGCGGACGCCGGAGAGACCCATCGGCTTTACACCTATCTTGCCACGCTCAAGAAATCGTCCTCGGCGGTGCAAGAAGTAGTGGCGATGGTCAAAACCATCGATCCCAAATTGCAAGGGGATGTGACGTATCCGTGCGTGACCGGCGCGGTGTACCGAATTGTCGGCGTAACTTACGACCGTCGGCAGCTGGGCAGGATCATCCTGGGCCCATTTCTTCCGCACTCGGTTCACGACTTGCCGGCGTCGTTACTGGATCTGGATCCGGAAATCGAGCTCCCCAAAGCCAGGGATCTGCTGGCCGAGATGCCGCGCGCACGGGAAGAAACCGTGGCGGAGATCGCGCAGCACCTGGTGCGCACCCTGGACTTGATCCTGTTCAGCGGTCACCGCGCGCTCTTGGCTTCGAGCATGCACCTGGCGTCGGTGCAAGAGAGCTTCAAAGAGCTTCAGGAAAAAAACGAAAAGCTTCAGCATGCGGTGGATCGGCTGAAAGAGCTCGACCGGTTGAAGAGCAATTTTTTGGCCACCGTTTCACACGAGCTCCGCACCCCGCTCACCTCGATCATCGGATACAGTGAAATGCTGGTGGAGGGAATGGCCGGGGACTTGAACCTCGAACAACGCGACTTCGTGCGCACTATTTACGAAAAAGGTGAACAACTGCTTCGGCTGATCAAGGGCCTGCTGGACTTGAGCAAGCTCGAGAGCGGGACCATGAGCCTCAGCAAGAGCTACATCGATGCCGCGCCCCTGGTTCGCGACGTCGCCCAGACCGTCACTCCGGTGGCGCGGAAAAAGGGGGTACAAATCGTGGTTCAGACCGAGCCGGGGCTTCCCGAGCTCTGGGCGGACGCGGCCCGACTGCGCCAAGTGTTTTTGAACCTCGCCGACAACGCCGTCAAATTCACGCCGACCGGCGGAAGTGTAACCCTCTCGGCGCAGATCTCGTCGCTCGAATCGGGTGCCGAAGACGGCAGCGGTTTGGTGCTGCTCGCGCGCCGCGCGGCGATTGAATTTCGCGTGTCGGACACCGGCATCGGAATTCCCGAGTCGGAACGCGAGCGCGTGTTCGACGCGTTTTACCAGGTGGACTCGAGCTCCACTCGCGAACAGGGCGGCACCGGGCTCGGGCTTTCCATCGTGCGGCGCCTGGTGGATGCGCATGGAGGCGCCGTGCACGTGGAAGACAATCGGCGATCGGGATCGGGCTCAGTATTTGTAGTTCGATTGCCTTGCCGCCGCGCGACGGTTTTCTAACGGCCCGTCTCATGCGAGGTTCGGCGTTCACCGAGCGCGCGATGATCGAGAGGCTCGCCCGTTTGTTCGACTCGGGGACCGGAACCGGGGCCGCTGTAGTCGAAAGGGGCATTGGTGATGACGCCGCCGTATTGCGCTTCGGGAGGCGCCGCTTGGTGTGGACAGTGGACGTTTGCGTCGAGGGGGTCCATTTCGACCTTCGATGGTTGTCGCTGCAAGATGTGGGGTGGCGCTCTCTCCAGGCGGCGGCAAGCGACATCGCCGCCATGGGTGCGATACCGCTGGGCGCGCTGTCGAGCCTCGTTGTACCGGCTAAAGTCGCAGACAAGCAGATCCCCGAGCTAGCGAGAGGGCAGGCTGAGGCAGCGCGGGCGCAGGGTTTTCCCATGGTGGGCGGCAATCTGTCGCGCGGTTCGGAGCTCAGCGTGACCACTGCGGTGCTCGGCCAGACCAATCGCCCGCTCTATCGCTCCGGTGCGCGCCCCGGCGACCAGGTTTGGCTCGTGGGCGAAGTCGGTCTGTCGGCGATGGGTCTCGAGCTGCTGAAATCCGCTCCACAGCGCCGTTCGGCGAGACGCCGCGCTTGGAGCAGTGCCGAGCGCGCTTGTATTCAGGCTTGGAGGCGGCCCCGCGCTTTACTGCGCGAAGCGACATCGCTCGTGCGGTGTGCGCGCGCCGTCATCGATGTCTCCGATGGGCTCGGTGGCGATGCCGGCGAGCTCGCACGAGCCAGTCGGGTGCGCTTGGTATTGGACGAGAAGCTCATGCGGGATGCCCTCCCTTCTGAGCTCATCAGCGTGTGCCGCCGCCGCAA
This sequence comes from Polyangiaceae bacterium, assembly GCA_036505155.1. Taxonomy (GTDB): domain Bacteria; phylum Myxococcota_A; class Polyangia; order Polyangiales; family Polyangiaceae; genus DASXTY01. Next base: position 8,624 of record DASXTY010000983.1, read on the forward strand.
CATCGATCCGCTCCACATCGCGCTCCGGGGCGGGGAAGACTATGCGCTTCTGGTCGCGGGGCCGGCGCATCGAAAACCGCCCGTGGCGCGCGTCATCGGTCACGTCACCCGGGGCTCTGGGGTTCGGCTCCTAGGTCTAGACGGAAAAATGAAACGGGTTGGTTCGAGCTTTGACCATTTTTCGTCACGTGGTTGAAACCCCGTGTGGCGGCTATTTGCACGCCATGGGCATTCCGGCGCTCTTGAGCGCCCCCTGAATTGCCGGCATGATGGTGGTCTTGTCGCCCCCGGAGAGGGCCATGGTGTCGCACACCTGCGCGGCGCTGAGCATGTACGCCTTGTTCGGCTCGGGCGCGCTCTCTGCGTTTTGTCTCAATGCGGCGCAGCACGCTTTGAGCGACGCCGCGGGCCGCCCCGGGCCGCCCTTCTTTGGTGCCGCGCTTGCGTCCGGCACCACCACCGGCTGTTCCGGCGCCAGCTCCAACGGAGCCGCCGGAGTGGTTGCAGGCGCTGCTGAAGGCAACGGCGGCGGCGGCTCTTCCTTCTTGCAGCCGCCCTGGGTCACGATTGCGATTGGCGCAAGCAGTAGAACCGGCAACAAGCCCCAGCCTAGTACCGAGAGTTCAGCCATTTTCATCAGAGTCCTCCGATTCGGGTCTATCAGCAGCTTTTCCTGACATGCCGCCGAGCGGCAAGCTTCTGGTCCTTTTACTAGAGCCCCGACCCGCGCGCGACCACTATGCTCGTGATAATGGAAACCGCAGTGAATCCCGTTCCTCGCATCCTTCTCGGTCCCGGCCCGTCGAACGTGCCCAAAAGGGTTCTCAAGGCCCTCGCACGGCCAACCATCGGTCACCTGGATCCCGAGTTCCTAAAGGTGCTCGACCGGGTCAGCGCGCAGCTGCGGCAGGTCTTTCGCACGCAAAACCAGCTCACCTTGGCGGTGAGCGGAACCGGCTCGGCGGGGATGGAAGCGTTGCTCGTGAACTTGATCGAGCCCGGTGACCGCGTGCTGATTGGTCGGGCCGGGGTGTTTGGAGGCCGAATGGTCGAAGTGGCCGGCCGCTGCGGAGCGACGGTGGTCACACGCGAACAGCCGTGGGGGCGCGTTTTCGACCAGGACGAATTCATCCAGGCCGTTCGCACCGAAAACGCCGCATTGGTGTGCCTGGTACACGCCGAGACCTCGACCGGCGCTCACCAACCGATCGATCGGATTGGGACCGAGGTCGCACGCGCCGGCGGGCTCTTTCTGGTGGACTGCGTGACGAGCTTGGGGGGAGCTCCGCTGGAGGTGGACGCCTGGCAAATCGATGCGGCGTACAGCGGTACTCAAAAGTGCCTGTCATGCCCTCCCGGGTTGGCCCCCATCACCTTGTCGGAACGCGCGTGCGAGAAGCTACGGCAGCGCAAGAGCAGAGTGCAAAGCTGGTACCTGGACCTCTCGCTCATCCAAAACTACTGGGGCACCGAGCGCGTTTACCATCACACGGCGCCGGTCAATATGCTCTTCGCGCTCGACGAAGCCCTGGCAATGGTGCTGGAAGAGGGCCTACCCGCGCGTTTCGAGCGTCATCGGATCGCCCACCAGGCCCTCAAAAACGGGCTCAAAAAACTGGGGATCGAATACTTGAGTCAACCGGGTCACCACCTGCCGATGCTCAACGCAGTCGCCGTCCCGCCGGGTGTTGATGAAGCCGCCGTGCGCCATCGCTTGCTCGTCCAATACGGCATCGAGATCGGTTCTGGACTGGGCGATTTTCGAGGCAAAGCGTGGCGAATTGGGCTCATGGGTGAGAGCGCGACGAAACGCAACGTTCAACGCTTGCTCCGAGCCCTCCGTGAAATCCTCGCCCGATGAGGGTTGCGCCGCTGGTTCGAGAACCCACATTTGGATAGACACGCGCATGACCACAAAATCGGCCGTTTCTGGCGCAATTCAAGGAGGACCCGGCACCCCCGGGGCGTCCGCCTCGGGCCCCATGGCCAACGCCGAGAGTCGGAGCGCATACCTCGCGGCCTGCGTAGCGTGGCTCAATGCTCCGCCAGACGGCCGCCGGCGGAGCTTCGAAGAGCAATGGCTGGAGCACGAGCTTCACGACCTTGATGTGGAGCTGTGCTCACCAGCGCCCCAGGCTGAGCTCAGCACGCGCTTCGACGCCTGGCTGGAGACGGCCGGCGAAATTGGCGGCCCCGAGCGGGAACAAGACCCCTTATTACCCCATCCCCATGCCTGGCACTCCTGGCGCGGGCATGACTATCGCCACTGAAGTTCTGGTCGGGCTAATAGCATGGGCTTCTATTCCAGGGCCGTCTTTCCGCGACTCATGAATTGCGCGCTGTCCGGGGAAAAGGTCGACCGGTTGCGTGAGGAGGCTCTGCGGCAGGCGCGCGGCGACGTGCTCGAGGTTGGATTCGGAACTGGTCTGAACCTGCCGCATTACCCCGGTAATGTAACTCGAATCATCGGCGTCGAGCCCAATCCGGGTATGGATCGCATCGCGGCTCAGCCACTGGCGCTGGCAAGAGATCGAATGGAAGTGGAAGTCCGCCACGCGCACGCAGAAGCGCTTCCCTTCGACGCCGAGCGGTTCGACACCGTTGTCAGCACCATGACGCTGTGCTCCGTCGACGATATCCACCAGTCGCTGGTAGAAATGCGGCGCGTCCTCAAGCTCGCCGGTCGCCTGCTCATCCTGGAGCATGGCCTCGCACCCGACAGCTCGGTGCAGAAGTGGCAGCATCGCTTGACTGGTCTTTGGCGCGTGATGGCCTGCGGGTGCCGGCTCGACCGAGACATCGCCGCAGCCATCCGGAGCGCAGGATTCGAGTTCGACTCGCTGCGAAACTTCTACCTCGAGGGTGAGCCCAGGTTCGCTTCCTTCATGTCGTTGGCTTCTGCTTTGCCCCTACCTACCGCGAGGGCTGCTTGAAGCGCCTGGGTACATCGGATG
>DASXTY010000984.1:0-1567 GCA_036505155.1 Polyangiaceae bacterium
CCGGAGCCGCGCGGAGGACGAGGAAGCCGTGCACGAGCCCCTCGCGGTGACGCACGGCCACGGGCGCTGCGGCGGCCGGGTCGCCGCCGAGCAGCACGAGCAGGGCACCGAGCGCGGGCGCCGGCCCGAACCCCGAGCGGAGCGCGTGCCGGGCGCGGAGCGGAGGTCGGGTCACCGGGGATCGCGATCCGGATGTGGCTGGGAGCCAGGGATTCGAACCCCGATACCGTGGTCCAGAGCCACGTGTCCTACCGTTAGACGATCCCGGAAACCGCGGCCGATTCTAGCGAACGCCCACAGGGGTGTCAACCGCCGCCGCACCGGCCCTGCTCTGAACCTTGCGCCCACCCGGCCCTCGCGGTATAGTCCGGTCAGGCACATCCGCAGGTCAGCGATGAGCGTCGAACAGGAGACGGAAGCCACCCGCATGCAGCAGCGCGACGGCCCCGAGGTCGCGACCCGTCATCGCCCCGACACCCGCGCGGCGCTACTTGGATTGGCTTGCGAGAAGTGCTTGCTGTGCTAATCGGGATGGGCCGAGAGCTCGCTGCCCTTCTCGGGCTAGACGGTGGCCTCGCCATGCTAAGTGGATAATAGAGAACAGCATAATTTGCGTAGGCTGCATCACATAAAGCGATGAGCTCTCTGATTTTCTTTGGTGCGGGTGCCGGCTTTGGGTCGGATACGACGGGGAGCCCGCCAATGGGAGCAGCGCTCTTCCATGCGCTACGTCGCTTAGACCCCGGACGTGGCCAGCGCATTCGAGGCGGACTTTGAAAACGGAATGGTCGGCGTTTCGAGAACAAACCCACACGCCATGCCTGTGCTCCAGCGGGCCATGGCAGCTTACTTTTTCAATTTCACCCCAGGCCCTCATAACCTTTACCTTCGCCTCGCAAGACGCCTCACGGCCACTGCTTGGGCAGGCGCCTTGGCAACGCTCAACTACGAGCGGCTTCTCGAGCTTTCCCTGCTACAAGCTGGCGTTCAGCCTGTCGTCAACACGCCATCCGTGCCGCCCCACAAAACGGAGCTCTGTCTACCGCATGGCTGCTGTCACTTCTTTTGTGAGGGCGCGCGTGGTATGTCGGGGGCCGTCTCCTTCTCAGGGACGGACGTGACAACTGACGGCGACATATCCGCCATCTCCGACCCAAGACAATTTGGCGCTAGAATCAGCGGAGACGCCTTTCCACCGGTCATGAGCTACTTTGAGCCGAACAAGAAAACTACCGCCGGTGCCTCCTTCATCAGCGCCCAGCGCGCACGTTTTGCCAGCTTGGTTGGGGCGGCTGCGAATGTGGCGGTCGTTGGTGTGAAGGTGCGCCCAGGCGATATCCACGTGTGGGGGCCACTTGCGAGCACGTCGGCCCGTCTTTTTTACTGCGCGGGGGCGTCCGTAGCTGGCACGTTTCGAGACTGGAGCCGGTCGGCCCGCGTTGGCAAGCAAGACATCGCTGTCGACACCTACTTTGCCGAGGCCTTCGACGGCATTTGCAGCCATGTCGGCATCAGTTGACGGCGAGTCGAGTCACTAGCATTCTAACAACCGGCTGAAGCTGGCGGC
>DASXTY010000985.1:0-7478 GCA_036505155.1 Polyangiaceae bacterium
GACAATACATTCAGCTTGCTCGAGCTTCGGGGCTTGCTCCAAGCTTGCTCTGACGTCCTTCCGTCGCTGCTGCCCGCCCTTCCCGGGCCGCTGGCTCGCGCAGCCACCGAGTTTGGCGTAGCTCAGGAGCTGTCCCCTGCCTTGGAGGATGAGCTCGACGCCTGGTTCGAGGCAAAAAGCTCAGTCCTGCGCCGCGCAGACCGACGTTATTGGAGAGCCATCATCGACGAATTACGGGAGCTCAGAAGGGCGAGGGCTCTAATGCCGGAAGGGGCGCCAGTGTGATGAGCGGAGGCTGCTCACATGCAGACGGACTGACCCGCTGCGTGCGGACAATGCGTCGCGGTGTCCATCATCGACACGGCGTACCCCAGGTGCTGGTCGCGGCAGCAGATTGCCGTCTGGTTCGTCTGGCTCAGGGTCGTGCACGCGGAGACGCAAGCGGCTTGGCTCGCGAACATGTTCACGGAAGCGCAGACGCTCATGAACTCCGTGCAGAAATTGTCGCACGTGCGTCCGGTCGCGCACCCGCTGGTTGCGCCGCCGGTGCCCGTTGAGCCGCCCGCCCCCGTGGCGCCTCCGGTACCATATTCCGTTGACTCGTCTTCATTTCCGCAGCCGACTCCGAGCGAGAAAGCCGCTGCAATTCCTAAGATCACCAAGATTGTAGAACGCTTCATGCACACAGCTTTGTCCTCCGGAGTCCGGCGTGTCAACCGCCCCGGGGAAAAGCGCTTTGCTTGAAACAAATGGACTTCTAGTCAGGCTGGCGGACCGTTGCAGATTGCTTCACATCGACGACCCAGCCAAGCCGCCCCCATTGCTCGAACCAGCTGCCGAGGGACTCTTCGAAGTCTTCGGTGGGTACGCGCTCCGCGGCGCGTTCGAGTGCCACCCCGAGCGGAATGCCGCGGTGGACCTCTTCCAGCAATGCAAAAGCGCCGTCGCTCACCGTCTTGTATTTCAGAACGCGCTCGTGCCGGTAGAGCACGAGATTTTCTGGCCCCTCATCGGGTATCGCCACCGTATCTCGATTCGCGACCAGCGCACGGCGGAGATCCGCAACCGGGTAGCGAACCCGGAGCAACCAAAAAGCGGGATTGAGCTCGAATACCGCCGTCTCCCACGCTTCCGGTGACAGCGCGGAAATTTTTTCCGGGGATAAGGCCTGAGCATCCGCGGCATCGAAGAGCTCGATGTACGCCCACTCGAGGCGCGCCATGTCGGTGCAAAGTTCTCGGTGTGGTAACCAGCTCAAGCGTTCGACGAAGGCCGGAAGTTGGTCGCCCAAGTTGCGCAGGGTGTAGCTGGTCGGCAGATGGCTCTCGAGATATTCCTCGACCAGGCGCTCCCAATCCTGTTGGCCGAGAATGCCGCCCAAACCGGGGAAGTCCTCGACCAAGGAGCCGGTATGGCGCAGCCAGAACTGCTCTCGATAGATTTCCAGTTGTTCTTCGGGGGAAAGACGCGGGTTACCCATGATATGAAGCGGGATCTGATGCGCCACGCTTTCATTTCGGCTGAGGTCTCGACGCGTGCGCAAGAGACGGGCCATCCAGAGCTGGAGCTCGGAAAGCTCAGTTTGCTCGGCGTCATTCATGGGCCGTAGTTTCTCGCGGACCGCCCTGAATCCAGGCTCTGACCTCCTCGAGCGGCTGTGGCTCCGCGCCCGCAGCGCCGGAGGCGAAAAACTCGTGGGCGCTGCCTGCACCGACAGACGGACGCGCTCGAGCCTCGAGCGCCGCGTCCGAGACCTTGCGCGCGCGTTCGGCCTCGGCGAATACCACCTCGAAGGGTGGAATATCGTCGTCCCACTCGATGATGGTCGAGACCGGTCCGGCGAGCTCGATGGTCTCGCGGTAGAGGTCCCACACCGGGTCAATGACGTGCCCGCGGTGGGTGTCGATGATGTATTTGCCGAGATTGGTGTGCCCGGCAAGGTGAATCTGGACTATGCGCTCATGCGGCACGCTGCGGATGAACTGGTGCGGATCCAAATCTTGATTGTAACAAGTGACGTACACGTTGTTCACGTCGAACATGAGCCCGATGTCCGCGCGCTCCGCAATTTCGGAGATGAATTCCCATTCGGGTATGCCGCTCGAGGTGTAGGTCAGATAACTCGAGGTATTTTCCAAGGCAAAACGCACTTCCAAAAAATCCTGCACCGCGCGCGCGCGCTCGGCGACACGGCTCACTGCCGCCCTGGTATACGGGAGCGGAAGCAAGTCGTGCAGGTGCGCTCCACCGGCTCCGCACCAACAAAAATGATCGCTGAGCCAGGCGGGCTTGACGCGGTTCACGAGCTGTTTCAGACGGGTCAGATAATTCCGGTTGAGAGGCTCCGGCCCGCCGATGCTGAGCGAGACCCCGTGTTGGATGACTCGGTAGGTCTCGAGGACGCGCTCCAAGTGATAGATGGGTTTCCCGCCCGCGACCATGAAGTTCTCACTGATGATTTCGAAGAAGTCGACCGCCGGCCGCTGTTCCAAGATGGTGCGGTAGTGAGGCACTCGGAGCCCCATTCCGATTCCGAGGTTCGGAACTCCGAGCTTTCCTTCGATCGGGTCACGCAACATGAGCCAACGCCTTAACGCCCCACTACCACGGTTGTTTCCGCCGGTGCCTGCCAAGCGATGACAGCTGTGCCATGACGGCGCTTGTGCCATTTTCTTAGCTTGCACAGCGGTTGTGCCACCTTCACCGCCCAGGATTGGCTAAGGCGCGCAGTCTTTGCCGGCATTTGCACGGTTGGCACGAGGAATGCTTGCGCCGCCCGCATGGCGTTAAGAGTTTCGTTAGATTGGTGGACTCGGCAGCTGCTGCTGGGGCTGGGCGTGTTTCCGTTGAGCGCTTGCGGCGGCGTTGCCGAGGTTGGCACCACGACTGGTGGCAGCGGAGGGGCAATCCAGTCGGGCGGCAACACCGCTTCGGGGGCGACAGGTGGCCGACAGGCCTTGGGAGGGAATACAGCTTCGGGCGGCTACACCAGCGTCGGAGGGTTTCCGAGCCGAGGCGGAAGCGGCGGCAGCACCTCCATGGGCGGTTTCACGGGCACCGGGGGAGGCATCATTTGCCCTCCGTGCGTGGCGCCGCCTGACCCGCGGTGCGTTGGCACGGGCCCGTGCGGCTGCGGTCCGTACACCTGCCCCGCCGGAGGGCCGTACCCGTGCGAAAACCCGCAGCCTTATATGTACGGCGGAAACTTCATCCAGTGCGCGAGCGGATTTTTGCACCGTGAGGCGCGGGGCACATGCCCATCCAGCCTGCCGCGCGCGCTTACCTTTTCATCCGGTACCGGATACGACCAGTGCACTTCCGATGCGAATTGCACGGCTTCACCCCACGGCTATTGCACGAGCGGACCGCAAATCGTGATGTATTACTGCGCGTACGGATGCGTCAACGATGCGGAGTGCGCTCCTGGACAAGTTTGTCTATGCGGTGATCCAGTCGGGCAATGCGTGGCCGCGACTTGCGGCGTCGATTCGGATTGTGGGACGGGCCTTTTGTGCGCTTCGTACGAAGACAATCCGTATTGTGGGGGCACGCAGTTTGCTTGCCAAACGCCTCAAGATACATGCGGCGGCAGCGTCGACTGCGTGGGCGCTGCATGCACCATCGCATTTGGCGCAACGGCGCGAACCTGTTCGAGTGGGTTCTGCGTCATCGGGCGGCCATTTTTGGTGCACGGCGCCGAGCGCACCGCGCTCGGTCGGGAGCGCGCGGATTGGCGCACGGCTGGCGCGCCGATTCAGGACGTGGCTTCACTCGGCGCGGAGCTCCGCCGGCGACTGGCAAACGAATGGACCCACATCGCGTTGATGGAGCACGCCTCCATCGCGGCGTTTGCTCGATTTACGCTTCAGCTTCTGAGCCTGGGCGCGCCCGCTGAGCTGGTCGAGGCGAGCAATCGAGCGCAAGCGGACGAGACTCGGCACGCGAGGCTGTGCTTCAGCGTAGCCAGTCAATACGGCGGGCGACCAATGGGACCGGCTGCGCTTCGGATCGACGGCTCACTCGAAGAGCAGAGCTTGGAGGGAATCGTGGTCAACGCGATCCGCGAGGGCTGCATCGGTGAAACCTTGGCTTCGGTGGAGGCGGCTGAAGCCTCGGCGCATGTCGTCGATCCCGTGCTTCGAGAAATTCTCGCTACTATCAGCGCCGACGAAATGCGCCACGCCGAGCTCGCGTGGCAGTTCGTGCGCTGGGCTCTCGAAAGCGGCGGCGAAGGCGTGCGCGAGGCGGTGCGCTGCGAGTTTGGGCAGGCGCTGCAAGCGCCGTCCAGCCGCCAAGCGCAAGGTCGAAGCGAGGAGCTGGAGCTTCTGGAGCACGGCGTCTTGACTCCGGCGCTCCGGCAAGCGCTCAGGGAGCGCGTGCTCGTCGAAGTGGTCGATCCGTGTGCGGGGGCGCTGATCGAGGCGTCCGCAGCGGCGGCTGCGTAGAGAGCAGCCGCGACGGCACAAATCGAAGGTGCTTGCTCCTCACCCGCAAACGACTAGCTTTGAGGTCCGAAATCGGAGCAGGTTGTGTCCGGATACGCACAGGATTTGGGGGACAGCAGCAATCAAGACCCGCGGTATCGATTGCGGCACTCGCTCGCGCATGTGATGGCGCAGGCGGTGCTGGACCTGCGCCCTGGCAGCACTCGGGGATTCGGTCCGCCTATCGATACCGGGTTTTATTACGACTTTTCGCTCAGCGCGCCGCTCACCGCGGAGGACTTCCCGGAAATCGAAAAGCGAATGCGGCGGATCATCAATCAGTCGCAAGTCTTCGATCGCGAGGACTTACCGGTGCCCGATGCGCTGCAGCGCCTGGAGCAGATGGGGGAGCCGTACAAGGCGGAATACGCGCGAGAGCTCGCCCAAAAGCAAGGTCTCAAGACCATTTCTTTTTTCACCAACGGGCCTTTCGTGGACATGTGCGAAGGGCCGCACGTGGAAAATACCAAAGCGATTCCTCCGGACTGCTTCAAGCTTCGTTCCATTGCGGGAGCGTATTGGCGCGGAGACGAGCGGCGGCAGATGTTGACTCGCATCTACGCCTGGGCGTTCGAGAACCGACAAGAGCTCGAGCGCCAGGTGCGCCGATGGGAGGAGGGCTTGCGTCGCGACCACAAGAAGCTCGGGCCGATGCTGGACTTGTACGTGATCGATCAGGAGGTCGGCAAAGGTTTGCCCTTGTGGCTGCCGAACGGCACGGCGATCCGGGAAGAGCTCGAGAAGCTTGCCAAAGAGGAGGAGCTGAAAGCTGGCTACCTGCGGGTCGCCACCCCGCATCTTACCCGTGAGTCCCTGTACCACAAATCCGGCCATCTTCCGTATTATGAGGCGGTGATGTACCCACCGATGGTGGTGGAGGACAAGCAGGAGAGCGAAGGGGGCGAAGAGAAGACGGTCAAGGAGCGGTATTACCTGAGGCCCATGAACTGTCCGCATCACCACCGCATCTTTGCTTCGCGAATGCGGAGCTACCGCGATCTCCCGCTAAGGCTTGCGGAATACGGGCAGGTGTATCGCTTCGAGGACCACGGCGCGCTCAGCGGCCTGCTCCGAGTGCGCGGGATGAGTATGAACGACGCGCACATCTACTGCACCGAGGACCAGATCCAGCCGGAGTTCGTGGACGTGATGCGGATGCACGAGCGCTACTTCGAGCTCTTCGCCATCACCGATTACCACCTGCGTCTTTCGCTTTCGGACCCCGACGATCCCAAGGGAAAAGAAAAATACGTGGGCGACCCGGCTGCCTGGAAAACCACCGAGGAGCTCATCCGGCGCGCGCTCACCGAATCGGGGCTTCGCTTCGTGGAGGCCAAGGGAGAAGCCGCCTTTTATGGTCCTAAAGTGGACATGCAGCTTCAGACGGTCACCGGGCGTGAAGAAACTTTCTGCACCAACCAACTCGACTTCGCAGTACCCCGCGCGGATCGGATGAACTTGGTCTACACCGGCGCCGACGGCCGCGAACATCACCCGTACGTCATCCACCGGGCTCCGCTGGGCACTCACGAGCGCTTCATTGCCTACCTCATCGAGCACTTCGCCGGCGCCTTCCCCACCTGGCTCGCGCCGGTCCAGGTTCGCATTTTGCCCATCAGTGAAAAAACCAACCAATACTCCCTCCGCTTAGAGGACGAGCTCCGGCAGCGGCTGGTGCGAGTCGAAGTCGACTCCTCCGACGCAAAAATTACGCGCAAGGTGCGCGACGCGCTGACCCGCAAAATCCCCATTTTGCTGGTGGTCGGCGAAAAGGAGCAGAGCAACGGCACCGTCACGGTGCGCCGCTACGGTGAGGAAGAGCAGCACACCGTCGGGTTCGAATCCTTCCTAGAAGAGTTGCAAGTCGAAATTGCCGAGCGGAAAATGCGCCTCAAGCCCGGAGTCTAGCCAACGGCAAAAATGTCTCAGTGGATCCGTTTGGTTTCGATCTTGTCGGCGTTGGTAGCAGCATGTTCTAGCTCCGGGGGGGCCCAGCCAGCGACACCGGCGTCAACGCCCGAGCCGAAAGGGCAACCCAGAGCCGCGCGCAGCGGAATGACTTATGACCCATCGGGACGCGCCACCGAGTGCGAACCGCCGCAGCAGAACTGCCCGGCCGCGCCGCGACCCGCGGAGTTTCTGGAGCAGTGCCGACTTGCGGGCTTTCAGTCGCTGCGCTGCGGATGCCGGGAGCTTTGCGCGGGAAAGGTTACCGCCGCGAAAAAGTATTACGCTGAAGACGGGAGCAGCAAAAGCTGTGAGCCTGCGAAATCCGGCTGTAAGCCGCCCGAAACCAGCACCGCATTTCAAGATGCTTGCAACGACAAGGGTCAGAAGCTTGTGGTCTGCGGTTGCGAGTGGCTTTGCACGGGGCCGATTCGGTAGAGAGGACGCCGGCTGATGTGGCCTGTGCCGAGCCCGGTCACCGCGTTTGCCGAACGACGGCGAAAGCTCCAGCGTAAGCTGGTCCGCTCGGCGCTCATCGCTTCGGGTCAGGCTCCAGCGCGAAACTTTCCGGCGAATCAATATCCGTTTCGGGCATCCAGCCACTTTCTCTATTTCGTGGGGAGGCAGCTCCCCGGCGCGGTGCTGCTGATGGGACCGGGGCGCACGGCGCTGTATGCTCCGCCGCCGGATCCGGACCAAACGCTCTGGATGGCGCAGGAGTCGCTCGGAGAAATCGAGCAGGCGTTGGAGCTCGAGGTACGCCCCCTGGATGACCTTCCTCGGGAACCCGAGGCCGCCGCCATACCGCCACAGGATGCTTACACCGCCAGCTGGTTGAGCGAAAAGTTGGGTCGTCCGATTACCGCCGGCGCTGGCAGCAGGCTCAAAAACGATCGCGACCGAGAACTCGCCGACGCCGTGATTGAGCTTCGCTTGCGCCACGACGACGCGGCCATCGGTCAGATGCGGCAAGCCGCGGCTGTGAGCGAGCTCGCGCATCGAGCGGGTCTCATCGGTACGCGCCCGGGCTTACGGGAAGCGCAAGTC
>DASXTY010000986.1:0-16300 GCA_036505155.1 Polyangiaceae bacterium
CCCTGGGGCTTGAACCGCTGCTTACGCGGTCTCGCCGGTCGCTGCGCCGGTGCCGCGGGTCCGCTGGGTTTGGCAGAAGCCGCCGCGCCGGCTTGATCGGCTGCCGCATCGCTAAGCTCTGGAGCTTGGGCCGCCGCGTCCGCCGCCGCGGCGGTCTCCGTGACCGCGCTCGCTGGGGGTGGCGCCGCTGCCATTGGCGCAGCGGGCTTCTCACGTACCGCAGGGCCTCCAACAGCTTTGACCGGGTCCCGTTCGCCCGCCGAACGGGACGGCCGCATGGTCATGGCGGCTACCGCAATCGCCCCGACGCACGCGAGGGCCACCGCGAGTCCGACCACCAGTCTTTTTGATCCCTTGGTTGCGACGACATCGGCGGCGACAGCAGCGGCGGGCGCCGCCGGCGCCGGGGAAACGGAGGTTGGGGGCACCTCCGCTGCCGCAGGGCGTGGTTCGGCTGGGGCCCGGACTTCGGCGGGGGGTGGTACGGGTTCGGGCGCGGGCGCCGGTGTCGGGGGCTCGGGTAATTTCGGCGCAGGTGGCAGGGCAGCGGTCGCCGCAGGTGCAACCGGCGGCGGACGTGGGGCGGGCACGGGACGGCCTGCGGCACTGGGGCTAGAAGCCGCCGGCGCGGCTTTGCGGGGCGCTGAAACCGGCTTTGGCGGAGGGGCGAAGCCGAGCGTCGTTTGGCGCAAACCCCGGAACGGGGTCCCCGCCTTCCCTGGAGCGGCCTGTACCGAAACCGATGGGGGCTTTTGGGGGCGGAGAGTAGGGCGATTGGAAGAGGCCGGAGGGCCGGTGTCGCGCCCACTGGAGCCGGCGCTCAGCGCCACGGCCGAGCGGCGCGCCTCCACGCTCTCCCGAAGAAGGCGATCCAAGGTCATCGCCACCTGTTCTGGGCTCGCGGTGCACTCGGCGGGCAACACGCTGATTGCGTGCGAAAGGTCCTCCAGGGTTTGGTAGCGTTCGGCCTCATCGCGCTCGAGCGCTTTTTGGACCAGGTTCACCACCGAACGGGGAATCGGGAGCCCAGAGCGTTCGATGCTGTCCAAACGGCTCACCGGGGCGCTGGCAATGCGCTGACTCACCTCTTTGGCGGCGTTGGGATTCCCCGAGAGCAGGCCGGGAGCGCCGAACAGCGATCGATTCGCCAACATTTCCCAAAGTAGGACACCGACGGAAAATACGTCGGCGCGCTCATCCACGCTGGGCGATGGTTCGAGCTGCTCGGGGGCGCGGTAAGCTGTGAACTCGGGGAGTTCGACAAAGGGCGCGAGCAATGCTGCGGCCCCGGAAACTCCGACGTCGCTGACCAGGGTGTCGCCATAGCTGGTAATGAAGACCGTGGCCGGACTCAGGCCGCCGTACACGTAACTCAACAATTGGGCCTGATCGGCTCCTTCGACCGGTACCGAACGCGTCCACAGGTTGCGAGCCGCGCGCAGCGATTTGACGACATCGGCGGCAATGCGCACCGCAACCGCGGGCGCCAGGGGCGTGCGCGTGCTCACCGCCCGGCGCATCAGCGTCCCTAGAGCCTCGCCGTCGACGTATTCGCTGACGATGAGCAGCTCCGCGTCCGATTTCACCACCTCGAGAACTGCCACCAGCGCCGCGTCTCGAATGCGAGCTGCGACAGCCCCGGCTCGTTCCAGCGCAGCCGCCGCTTCGGCCTGGGTCAGCGGGAAGCGCCTCATGTTCACCAATCGACCCTGCTCTGAGCCCTCGGCGGCGATTCCCAGCCACAGAGTACCCAGCTCCGAAGGCCCCAATTCGGCCACCAGCTGATATCGCCCGAAGCGCCGCGGACTGCTCGACATCTCGGATTTTTCTCGTGGGAACTTGTCCAAACGAATTGGCTTTATAACACGCGGGCTCGGGGTGCGCCTGGTTTAGGGGTCGGGCGGCGCGTCATTCCCTGTTCCTAGTTCTCAATGGGTTCCGCCGGGTGATGACGGCTGAAGATTTCATCCGCCATTTGGCCCAGCTTTTTGGCTTCCCGCTGGATTGCCGTGTTCTTGCTGTATTCAGGGGATGTGGTTACGTAATTGGCGAAAGCGCGGTAGCTCTTGGCGAGCTCGAGCTCGTTTCCGATCTCCTTGGCGATCGCAACCGAGCGCATGAAATAATCGACCGCTTTGATCTCATGCCCTTCTCCCCATGCGCCGGCGCCGGTAACTTCACCCAGGGTTCGCAAGGCCGCAGCCAGCCGAACCTTACTCCGCACTTGACCAAACAAATCCACCGCGTGTTTGATGCTCTGACGGGCCTTGAGCAGTTCCTGTTGTTGTAGATATGCCTTGGCGAGGCCGCGCTTGGCTTCCGCCAAATGCAACTTGTCGCCCAGCTCGTCGCACAATTCCTCCGCTTGTTTCAGAATGCGAATCGCCTGCTCGGTATCACCCAGCCGCTGGCAGGTTTCGCCCACGTTGGTGAGCACAGTGGCGATCCGATTGTGCTCGCCGATTTCCACCGCAACCTCATACGCTTCGCGGAACAGCTTTAGCGCCCGCTCATGAAGGTTTTGCCCCTGGGCCAAGCGACCCAAGTTGTTCAAGCTTTCCACTACTCCCAGCGAATCGCCCACCTCGCGCCGGATCTTCAGCGACGCTTCCAACGCTTCGGCCGCCTGCGCGTCCTGGCCGTGGTCCATCCAAACCATCCCAACGTTATTGAGGCTCAGAGCCAGCGAGCGCCGGTCACCCAGTCGCTTTCGCATCTCCAGGGCGATCTTCATATGCTTGAGCGCATTGGTGTAGTCGCCTTTGAGCCAATGCAAAACGCCAGTATCGTCGTGACAGCCGGCGATACCTCGTTCATCTTTGGCTACCTCGAACAGGCCGCGGGCAGTGTCCAGGTGCTGACGAGCAGGACCCAGAGACCCGATATCGCGATAGAGTCGTCCAATCCTATTGTGAGCCGCCCCGCCTTTGCCCTTGAGTCCGAGCCGGTAGGCGGTTTTCAACATTTCGCGGAACATCGCCAGCGCTTCGTCCGTCTTGCCCAAAAGTAAAAGCACGTCGCCGTGATTGTGCAGAGCATCGATGCGGCGGCGCGCGTCTTGGGTACCCAACAAATCCAGCCCGCGAGTGTAATATTCGTGGGCTTTTTTGGCCGCGTAATGCTCTCGAGCGATGTCGCCTGCCTGAAGATAAGTTTGGCCGGCTCGTGCGTGGGACCCGGCCTGCTCCAGGTGGAAAGCCAACATTGCACAATATTCTTCTTGCGACCGAAGGTGTTCTCTCTGGCTCAGCCAGTCCGCAATGGTCTGGTGATAGCGCTGTCGAGCCGCAGCGCTAGTGAGCTCGGCAAGTTTCTCGCGCTCCAAATTGTGCTTGAAAACATATTCGACATCACCCGCGAACGCCGAATCTCGGAGCTTCAGTATGTAGTCACGCCGAATCAAGTCGTCCAAAATCCGACCGATTCTGTCCATCTCGATACTGTCGCGCCCGTCCCAAAACTCCGGCGCATCTTGGTCCATTCGCGAAAGCGCGATCAGTCCTCCGAGCCAGAACACGCTCCCCATGACCGAAGCGTGCTCCAATACCCGTCGGTCCGGCGCCGACAGCGCGCCGACTCGCAGCGATATTGCGTCGTCCACCGTAAACGGCAGGCGCACACTAGCCAGCCGGTCCAGGTCCACCTTCCAGACCGGCTGCCGTTCTGACGCAGGTTCTTCACTCAATACTCCGGCATCGTGGAAGATTCGCACCATAGCCTGCAAAAGGCCCGGGTTTCCCCCGGCCATGTTGACCGCGGACTCCACCAGCGCTTCCCTCGGTCCGCCTTCACAAGGGGCCAGCAAGTGGCGCATGATCTCGGCGGCGTGCTCCGCCCCTAGCGGACCCAAGTCTAGACGCCGATGGCGACCGCGACCATGCTGAAACCAAGCTGGAGAGCGAGTCACGAGCTCGGCACGAGCCGTGCAGAGCAAAAGAATCGTACCTCTCAGGTTTTCCACCAGGTAGGATAGCAAGTCCAGAGAGTCGTCGTCCGCAAAGTGAAGATCTTCAAACACCAGGCAAAGCGGGCTCCGTTCCGCGTCGCGCTCAATGAAGTTTTTGACGATGGCACGGCTCAAAAACCGCGCTTGCACCGCGTCTTCTTGCACCGCCCGGGTGAGCGGACTTTGCTCGAAGGGCAAATCCATGAGCTTTGCCAGAAAAAAACACACGTCGCCGACCTTCCGGTCTTCCAGCACGCGCGCGGCTTGCTCGCGAAGTTGCGCGCGGGCAAGCTCGGGATCGGCGTCCTCCTGCAACCCGAAGCGCGAACGCAACAGCCGAGCGAACACTCCGTAGCTCAGACCGCGGGCTCGGGCGCGCCCCCGATACACGCGCGGCGCGCTTGGGGCTTGCCTCACCGAGTCATGGATGAAGTCCTCGATGAGCCGGCTTTTTCCCATCCCGCCGGCCGCGACCACCGTGACCACTTGCGGCTGTGCCGAGCTCGAGACCGCCGTGAGGGCTCGACAGAGGTCCGCCATCTCCACCTCGCGCCCGACCAGGGGCGCAAAAAGGGGGTAGCTTTGCAGGGTTTTCAGCTCGACGGCCATTGGGGGCCTGAGTTTCTCGCCATTTGAGCCGGCCCGCAAAGCCGTTCAGAAGCGCGGGAAAAACCCATGCTACCGGTCCCGACCACCCGGCCCTTCCCGCAAGGAGGATTCGGACCGGGCAGCTGGCCTAGATATATTAGATTGAGCTCCAAAAGATGGCACTGCCGGCGAAGACCCCCGAAGATCCGGTCCTGGAAAAGCGATCCGTCGGCGAGGGACTCTTTCGAAAATGCGCTGGTTGCGGCGCGCTCCTCACGGTAGCGGAGCTTGCGGCGAGCTGGCAAGTGTGTCCGAGCTGCGGCTTTCACCACCCGATGCGCCGGGAAGAGTGGCGGGCGCTTTTGCTGGATGACGGCGCTCTGGAGCTGTGGGATGAGCACATTGCTCCAGCTGATCCCCTTCAGTTTTTCGACGGCAAGCGATACGCTGATAAGCTCAGTCGGTACCGGGATGCGGCTCTGGCTACTGAAGCCATCGAAGTGGGGCGGGCTCGAATCGCCGGCGCAGGAGTGGCTTACGGGTGCTTTATTTTTGCCTTCTTTGGGGGCACCATGGGTTCGGTGGTAGGCGAGCGAATCACCCGGCTCTTCGAAAGGGCCCTATCCGAGCGCTTGCCGGTGGTCCTCTTACACGCTTCGGGAGGAGCGCGCGTGCAGGAGGGAATCCTCAGCTTGATGCAGATGGCCAAAACCGTCGCCGCGTTGAGCCGGTTCCGCGCCGCGCGTAGGCCCTTCATCAGCGTGCTCTTGCATCCAACCACCGGGGGCGTAGCAGCCAGCACGGCGCTGCTCGGCGACGTGAATATCGCCGAGCCCAACGCTCTCATTGGTTTCGCCGGGCCCCGGGTGATCGAGAGCACCCTGCGGACCAACCTGCCGGAGGGCTTCCAGCGCTCAGAATTCTTGTTGGATCACGGCATGGTAGATAACGTGGTGCCGCGAGCGCGCATGAAAGCCACTTTGAGCTGCCTTTTGGGGCATTTGGCAGGCGGCGCCCAGTGAGCGATCTGCAAGCCACGCTGCAACGTCTGTACGCGCTAATCCCACAGGGCCGCAAATTGGGACTCGAGCGCATGCAGAAGGCCTGCGAACACTTCGGGCACCCGGAGCAGGCGTTTCCGGCCGTTCACGTCGGGGGAACCAACGGCAAAGGCACCGTGTGTGCGTTCGTTGCCAGCATGGCGAGCCAGGCGGGTAAGCGCGTGGGTCGGTATACCTCCCCACACCTGAATCGCTTTGCCGAGCGGATCACCGTCGATGCCGCCCCCATCGAGGACTCAAAGCTGGTCCCCCTCTTAAATCGCGTCCTGGACCAGGCGCCAGAGCTCACGTTTTTCGAAGTCGGCACCATGGCGGCTTTCCTAGCCTTCCAGGAAGCTCAAGTGGAGCTCGCCGTCATCGAAGTAGGGCTCGGCGGGGGGCTCGACGCGACCAACGTGATCCCGCCACCCAAGGTGTGCGCCATTACTCGAGTGTCTTTCGATCACATGGCCGAGCTCGGAAACTCCCTGGCCGACATTGCTGGGGAGAAGGCCGCCATCATCAAGCCGGGCTCAGCGGTGGTGTTGGGCAAGCTGCACCCGGATGCGCGCGAAGTCATCGAACGCCGTATAGAAGAAGTTGGCGCCCGCCTGGTGCCGTTGGGGAGCCCAGAACCGATTGCGGGGCAGCCGCTTGCGTATCCACGGATTGCCATGATCGGGTCGAACTTGGCGGTAGCCACTACCATCGCGCGCGAGCTCGGCTTATCCGAAGAGGCAATGGCGCGCGGGGTCGAAAATACGATTTGGCCCGGGAGAAATGAGCTTCTGCACAGAAATGGGCAAGACTTGACCTTGCTCGACTGCGCTCACAATCCAGATGGCGCTGTAGCGCTTTCACACGCCCTGGATCCCACGATCACGACGGAAGTCGAGTCGAGGCGCGATGTGGCGCTGGTTTTTGGAGCCATCCAGAGCAAAAACTGGAGGGCCATGCTGAAGCGCCTGGACCAGGTCGCGGGCTACCGGGTTTTCGTCGCGCCGCCGATCAGCAAAGCGGTAGACCCCCGCGAAATGGCGGCGGCGGTGGGCGGCGAGGTGGCTGAAGACGTGGCGGGCGCGCTGCGAGCGGCTCGGGCGCACGTGGGCTCCCGCGGCATCGTCGTCGTAACCGGTTCGACGTTTCTGGTTGGCGCCGCGCGAGCGTTATTGCTGAGCTTACCCAGCGATCCAGCGGTGGACATGTAACCAGGCCTAGTGTCCTGTTCCGTGATTCATAGAATAATTCCTTTCGGTGCGCGGAAGTGCGGAAGCACAGCGGGAGGGCGGACGCGAAGCGGCCGCGGGGGGACGGACTTGCAAAGCAAGTCCGTGGGGGGTGCCCCAGCACCCCCCGAGATGATGCTAGGTCCTGTCCGGCGAAGCCGCCGGCGCAAAGCGCCGGTCCGAAATTCGGACACGAATTGCGGAGACAGGACACTAGCCGGCCCGCCGGAGCGGACGGCGCTAAGGTAAAGAAGTGACGGACCGCCACCTATTCGGAACTGACGGAATTAGGGGCCTGGCCAACTTGGAACCGATGACTCCGGAGCTCGGCGTCCGCCTGGGCCGGGCCATCACTTTGGTTGCGCGGCACAGCCAGTCGCGCTCTCCGCGCATCGTGATCGGTAAGGATACGCGTCTGAGCGGCTACATGTTGGAGACGTCGCTCGCCGCAGGCATTTGCGCCATGGGGGGGCGGGTCATGTTGTGCGGCCCGACGCCGACGCCCGCTGTTGCGCATCTCACCCAAAGCATGCGCGCGGACGCAGGGGTGGTCATCAGCGCCAGCCATAATCCGTATCAGGATAACGGCATCAAGATCTTCGGCCCCGATGGGTTCAAGCTCCCCGATGCGGAAGAGGCGCAGATCGAACGGCTGATGGAAGACCCGTCGCTCCTGCGCGGCAACTACACCGGTGCGCGCGTGGGACGGGCGGAGCGGATCGATGACGCGGCGGGTCGCTACATCGTCTACGCAAAGGCCACCTTTCCAAGGTCGCTCAGCCTGGACGGGCTCAGGGTGGTGGTCGACGCGGCGCACGGCGCGGCGTACCGGGTTGCGCCGGCAGTGTTCGCGGAGCTCGGCGCGGAGGTGGTCAGCATCGGGGTGCGCCCCAACGGGCGCAACATCAACCGGAGCTCCGGAGCCTTGCACCCGGAACATGCAGCGCACGAGGTCAAAAGGTCTCGGGCGCAGTTGGGCATCGCCCTGGACGGAGACGCGGACCGGGTGATCATCATCGATGAAAAGGGCGAGGTGGTGGACGGAGACGCCGTGATGGCCCTGTGTGCCACCCGCATGCTGTCGGAGCGCCGCCTGGTAAAAAATACCTTAGTCGCGACGGTGATGAGCAATATGGGCCTGGAGCGCGCATTGGCGCAGGCGGGCGGCCGAGTGTGCCGCACGGCAGTCGGTGACCGCTACGTGGTGGAAGAAATGCGTCGCTCTGGTTTCTGCTTCGGAGGCGAGCAGTCCGGGCATCTCATCTTCTTGCACCACACAACCACCGGAGACGGCACCGTAGCGGCGCTGCAAGTGCTGGCGATCATGGTGCGCGAAGGGCGTCCCTTGAGCGAGCTTGCACGGGTGATGCAGCGCGTGCCCCAGGTTTTGGAGAGCGTCGAGCTCCCTCAGCGCAAGCCAGTCGAGCAAATGCTGCACCTTTCACGCTGTATCGCCGCGGCCGAAGCGGAGCTCGGTCAAGAAGGACGCGTCTTGGTTCGCTGGAGCGGCACCGAGCCCAAGCTCCGACTCATGGCGGAAGGACCGGATCCGGCGGTGCTCAGGGCGCGCATCGACGAAATGACCGAAGCAGCGCGTCGCGACTTGAGCGCTTGAGGCGGGACAAAACCCGAACGGCCCGGTGCAGTGCACCGAGCCGTTCGTTCCGCTAGGTTAGGACTGGTTCAGCCCGCGCCAGCCGAGCCGCTCGCAGAAGCGCTCGCCTTGACCGACACGTTAATCTGAACGGATGCATCCGCCTGGGCCTTGAGGGACGCTGCAAAGCAACCTGCGACCTTGAGAGCCGCCGCGCCGCCACCGCTGACGGCAGCCTTCACGCCTTCGATGGTCGCCTTGACGTTGGCCGCGACACCTTCGAGCCGGCCCTTGAGGCCAAGGGTGACCTTGAGCAACGCTGGAAGGTTGTGCTCGAGAGCAGCGCGGAGCTTGCCGGCTGCCTGGGCATCCGCCGAGCCTTCGAGCTTGACCAACACGCGCGCCGGGGTGCACTCCACTTTGCCGCTCACCTGTGCGTCGCAGTTGGCCTTGCATTCGGCGCTCATCTCCGGGGGCTTCATCTCGCCGCTGCACTTCGGCTCCTTCATCTTCACGCTGCAGCTACCCGAGCAGGTGCCCTTGCATTCGCCTTTGGCTTCCACTTGGCAGCTTGCGCTGCAGCTGCCCTTGCAGCCGCCGCTGCAGGTGCCCTGCACTTTGCCGCCTTCGCATTTGCCTTCGCAATTGCCGGCGCACTTGCCTTCGCTGTTTTTGCCTTCGCACTTGCCCTTGCAGGTGCCTTCGCACTTGCCGCTGACCTCGCCGGAGCATTCGCCGGAGCAAGAGCCGCTGCACGAGCCGTCGCATTGTCCACCGGCTTCGATGTTGCACTTGCCTTTGCACTCGGCGTCGCACTTACCGCTGATTTCGCCGCCTTCGCACTTGACCTCGACTTTGCCCGGGTCGACCTTGGCGTCGCACTTACCAGCGCATTCCGCCATGGCGTTCATGGATGCGGAGCACTTCGGCGGCTGCACATCGACTTTCAGAGAACCCTTGGCTTTGGCCTTGAGCTCGCCCACAGCCTTCACCGCGGCGTTGCAAGCGGCCTCAGCTTTCTTCCCCGGACCCGCTTCCGGAGGCGGTACGGTGGCGCCCAGATCTTTGGCGAGACCTTCGCAAGCTGCCGAAACGTCCGCTTCGATTTGACCCGCAAGCGCCTGCAGGTTTGCACCCGCAGCAAGCGCTGCTTTCACTTTTCCTTCGAGCTCACCTTGCAGCCCGAAGTTTGCGCTCATCACGGCTTCGGCGCTCGACAGATCCGCCGGACAACCGGCGCCACCGAGACCACCCGGTCCTCCGGGCAAGCCTCCTTTGCCGCAATCGACCAGTACCGGCCCTGTCGCCAGAAACAGTGCACCCAAAATCGGTGCTCTCAAATTTCGCCAACGCGAAGCAACCATTTCTATTACCTCCATCGAGCCCGCACCCGGGCAACCGTCGTCGACGCTACACCCGTTGTGCCGCCTTGCAAACCCATACCGTGGAAAAAAAGATGAATTTTTGCTGGAACCAAGGGCCGAATCGACCCGTCGGCGCCCGTATCGCCTGGATTGATTCGACTGTAAAGCAAATACGCCAAACTGGCCGTGCGAAAGCCAGGTTTCGAAGGAGCCGCAACTACCCGTGTCGGCCCTTATTTATCCAGGCCTTGGACGACCAGGAGTTCGGCTTCATTCACTTCGGCGGCTTTCGTCGGCGCTCGCCCCGAGGTCCCGCCCCGAGCGCAATTTTGACGAACGGTAACACCATTTGCTCCGACCCCCGCGGTCGCCCTGGCCGTCGACCTCCAGCCCGGATTAACATTTCTTGCTCCCTGGAAAGATCCGCCTCCATGACTTCTTCGTTATCCAGAGCAAAGGCCAGCGCGTCGAACACCGTGGCAGGCTCAAGTTGCGGGAATCGGCGCAACAGCTGCTCCACGGTAGCCCCACCCTGATAAAACGCCCACAGGCGCCGTACCGGCACCCGCGAGCCGACCACGTACGGACTGCCCCCGAGCACGTTGGCATCGATACGCACGTGCGGGTGCGGCACCAACACGAGGGGCAGTGACACCTCTAACCTCGCGGGCTCTCGGCCGGCATTTCGCTCAACTCCAGTGTGCCAAGATTTTTTCAGCCACCTTGCGCCCCGTGAACCCGAGCTCCTCGGCGATGCGCTCCCAGGGAGCCGAAGCACCAAACCGATCGATTCCGATGACGAGACCGGTCTCGCCCACCACCGCGCGCCAGGGCGGGCTCCGGCCGGCTTCTACTGCAACCCGCGGGATACCCTTTCCCAATACGGCGGCTTGCCTCTCCGGCGGCTGACGCTCGAAAGCGTCCCAGCACGGCGCTGAAACGACGCGCACTCGCTTTCCGGAGCTCTCGAGAATCTTCTTCGCCTCCACCGCCACGTGGACTTCACTTCCACTCGCGATCAGCACCAGCTCCGGATCCACGACGTCCGACAAGATGTACGCGCCGTCCAAAAGACATTGGTTATCGAAGTCGGCGCTCCGCTCCAGCACCGGCAAGTTTTGTCGAGTGAGCGCCATCGCGGTCGGACCATTGCGCCGGGTGAGCGCGTGCGTCCAGGCCGCCGCGCACTCCAACGCGTCTGCCGGTCGGACCACGTCCAGCGACGGGATGAGCCGGAGCGCCCACAGGTGCTCGACCGGTTCGTGTGTCGGCCCGTCTTCGCCCAGAAACACGGAATCGTGGGTAAAGACCTGCACCACTTGCGCATGCATGATTGCCGAAAGACGCAAGGCGGGACGCAAGTAGTCGCTGAAGATCAAAAATGTGGAACCGAACGGAATGAAAAACCCGGAGAGTGACATGCCGTTCACAATGGCGGCCATGCCGTGCTCACGGATTCCGAAATGCAGATTTCGCCCAGCGTAGTCGCCGCGGCGAACATCTCCTTGGTCTTTGATGTTGGTATTGGTGGAGCTCGCCAGGTCCGCGGCGCCGCCCACCAGCGAGGGCACTAAGGCGGCCGCACGCTGCTCCACTCCGCTTGCCAGCACGCGCGTTGCGCCCGCTTTCGGTTGGGCCACCGCTAGGAGCTCGGTGAACAAGTTTTCCGGCACCTCGCGCGCGCTGAGCTTTTTCCAGAGTTCCGCTCGCTGGCCATTGAGCGACGACACCGTGCGTTGCCATTTCTCGTACCCGGGCCGATTTTCCTCCGCGCGCTGTCGAAACAGAGCGCGCGACTCGTCCGGGATCAAAAACGTGGGTTCCACCGGCCAACCGGCGGCAATTTTTGTGGCCTCCACTTCCTTCTTGCCCAGCGGCTTTCCATGCGCCTCGGCGGTGTCCTGCTTAGTCGGAGCACCAATGGCGATGTGGGTGCGCGCCACGATCATGGACGGACGGTTGGTCTCGGCAACAGCTCGCTCCAGAGCTACCCGAACCTGGTCTGGGTTGTGACCGTCCACTCGCTGACTGAACCAGCCGTACGCTTCGTACCGCTTCGCCACATCCTCGCTGAATGCGAGCTCGGTGTTGCCGTCGATGGTGATGTGATTGTCGTCGTAGACGACAGTCAAATTGTCCAGGCCGAGGTGGCCCGCAATGCTGGACGCTTCGCTGGCCACGCCCTCCATGATGTCCCCGTCCGACGCGAGAACGAAGACACGGTAGTCGATGAGCTCGGAGTCCGGTTGATTCAACCGTGCCGCAGCCATCTTGCCAGCCAGCGCCATGCCCACCGCGTTGCCGATGCCCTGCCCCAGAGGGCCGGTGGTGGTCTCGACTCCGGGGGTCAGGAAATTTTCCGGATGTCCCGGAGTGCGCGAACCCCACTGCCGGAAATTTTTCAGCTCTTCGAGCGGTAAGTCGTAGCCGGCGAGATGCAAAATCGAATAGAGCAGCATCGAAGCGTGGCCGCAGGACAGAACGAATCGGTCCCGATTGGGCCAGCTCGGGTCGTGGGGGTTATAACGAAGATGACGGATGAAGATCTCGGTGGCGATGCCAGCCAGCGCCATCGGTGTCCCCGGATGCCCCGAATTGGCCTTTTCCACCGCGTCGACGGAAAGAAACTGAATGGTGCGGACGGTTTTTTCAAAAACGCTCATGGCCCTTCCTTGATTCGGTTGAGTGATCTCTCACATTAGCAGCTAGCCCCTCCCGGTGGAAAGGACTACCGAGCTACCGGCTCCGGGCTTCGCCATGGCGCTCGGCTATCGCTCGCGAATGTTCTTCGAAGGTGCGGCTGAATTCGTGTCGGCCGTCACCACGGGCAACGAAGTAGAGAAAATCGGTGTGAGCCGGCTCGAGCACAGCTGCGATGGACGCCTCGCCCGGGTTTGAGATGGGGCCCGGCGGCAGGCCGGGATGCTGATAGGTGTTGTACGCATTGGCGGCGTCGCGCAGCATCGCCGGCGTGACTTGTCCGTTTCCGCTGCAGCTCTGGAGTTGCACCTCCGACACCAAGCAGCCGTAGGCGGCCGTGGGGTCCGATTGCAAAGCGCGTTCGGGGCGAAAGGTCGGATCCCGCAAGCGATTCAAGAAGACGCTGGCAACCCTGGGGCGCTCGTCAGGGTCCGCCGCTTCTTTTTCCACGATGGACGCGAGCGTCAGCAACTGGTGCTGACCGAGGCCATATTCGCGCTGCAACCGCTCGAAAGCACCGGGATGCTGCGCGCTCAGCCGCTCCAGTCGCCGTCGTCCTTCGCGCACCAGAATCTCAATCACCCGCTCGGGCTCGGTGTCCACGTTCAATTCGTAGGTTGCGGGAAACATGTAGCCTTCGACGCTCGGTCCTGAAATCCCGAGCGTTACCAAAAGCTCCGCTCTCCGAGCAGCGCGTTGAAAGCTCAAGCTGGAGCAAATCCGCTGGTGTTCCAAGCGCCGGGCGAGCTGAAGGTGGTTCCACCCTTCCGGCATGGTTACCTTTTCAATCCGCCTGGATGGGAGACGCGCCAGTCGCTGGGCGAGCTCGCGCGGCGACAGAGAATCGTCCAAAAGGTGTGGTCCCGGCTTCAGCTGCAAAGCCGGGCGAATCAGCCAGAGATATGCCGTGAATAGCCCTGGGCTTCGAACCAGACCGCGGCTCCGCATGAGCGCACCCGCCTGACGCGACGAGAGTTGATCCGGGAGCTCCAGCGCAACCGCGACCCCTTTTCCAGGTCCAGGCAAAATCGCCCAAACCAGCAGCGACAAAAACCCGAGTCCAACTGCACATATTAATGCGATGAAAAACCTGGACCAGCGGCGTCCCTCACCGTCCGAATGCGCACGTTTTCTAAGAGGCTCCGCACTGGACGCGCGACGGCTGCGCTTCTGTTTCCGCACTGGCTGGAGCGCGCGCTCTCGGGTCACTGCCCCTCTCTCCGCAGCTCGGCTGGCGCCTCTGCGACAGGGTTCGACCGGTCGAGCCAGCTCTGAAGCAACACGGCGGCTGACGCGCTGTCGAGGCGCGTTCGGAAAGCGCGCTCGCTCAGTCCTTGAGCGCGCAGGTAGTCTCGTGCTTGCCGAGTCGTCAGCCGCTCGTCCAAAAGCTCCACCCGGGCTCGGGTCCGTGCCGCCAGCCGCACCGCAAATTTTCGCGCGTGTTTTGCTCTGGTTCCCTCGGCTCCCGCTAAGGTAAGCGGCAATCCCACAACGAACACCGTGACCCCCTCCTCCTCCGCCAGACGACCCAGCTCGGAAACGACGCGCTCCATGTTGCTGCCGTCCAGATGCGGCCTCGGGTGCGCAATCAGGCCGAGCTCATCGGAAACCGCAAGTCCGACACGAACTTTGCCCAAGTCGACGGCAGCGACGCGCATTGGAAGGGAGACGTAGCACGAGTCCACGAGCGTGGACCCGCCGCAAAGGCCGCCGGGGCCCCCGCTAGCTTGACCGCAATCCGCCTTGTCAGCATAAGCAATCCGCGCATGCGACCTCGAGCAACACCGATTTTCGCTTCGGGCGCCGGCATCATGACGCTGTTGGTGACGCTGGCCTTTCCGCAGAGCGCATGGTCGCAGGGTGCTTATGGCGGGGCGCTGCCCACCAGCCCCGGCCCGCCCCCTCAGACCAAGAAAAAGAAAAAGGCCCCGAAAAAGAAAGCTGACGAACCGGAAACGCACCCGGCTGCAGGCGGCACCGACACCATGATTCCCCCCGGCAGCGAGCCGGCTTTGCCCGAGGATCCGCTCAGCATTTCGGAGCGCGTCAGAGAACGGATCGGCACCGACTTGCCGGAGGACCGTGTGGAGCTCGGGCGTGGCGCCGAGACCACGCGCCATTTCTACGGACCGTATTACGAAGAGTACAACGGCCGTTACCGCTTTCGCGTGGCGTTTCCACTTTGGGCCGAGAGGACCCAACCGTCGCGCACCAAGCCTGAGCAGATCGATCGCGCCTCCCTATTCGGCGGTTTTTATTACAACCGGCGCAGCGCGGAGCGAGCTGACGATGTTTTGTTTCCGCTGTTCTGGAACATGCGCGACCTCACCCATGGCAGTCGCACCACTGTCATCGGGCCGCTGGTAAATCGGGTGACTCCGGATGAGCGGGACAACTGGTTGGTCCCTTTCTATTTCACAGGTAAACGAAAGAACGGCGGCTACACCCTGATTCCCCCGCTGCTCACCTACTCCAGCACCGACGGGCGTGGCGGATTCAATCTGGTGGGGCCCATGTTCTGCTCGTACAAAGGTGGATCCCACTGCGACGCCCGCACGGCGTACGACATCGACTTCGGGGTCGCCCCCTTCTATTTCTACGGCCAAAACGAGCAAAACAAATACGAGCTGATCCCGCCGCTCGCTCATTATTACCGGTACGAAGACGCGCACCGCTCTTGGCTCAACATCTGGGGGCCGTATTATCGGGAGCACACCGAAGAGCGCGAGCTTTTACACCTCCTACCGATTTATTGGAGCATCTGGGGACCCAACGAGCGGCACACCACGGTGATGCCCCTGTTTCATTACGGTTTCAAGGGCAAGGCGTGGCTATTCGTCAATCCGCTTTTCCTCATGAAACACGGGGACGAGGGCGAAAATCTGTTCGTCACTTGGGGATACGCGCGCTATCGAGGCCGCACCGAGCTCGACATGATCACCCCGTTGTTCTGGCAATTTCGCGACCCGGACATCGGGCTCAGCCAGACGCTCCTATTTCCTTTTTTGTTTTCGCGGCAGAGCCCGCGGGAGTCGAGCACCGCGTTTTTTCCCTTCTGGGGGCATTTCGAACGATTCGGAATCAGCGAGACCACCTGGATCACGCCTTTTTTCCAGCACACGCACGATCTTCGCGGATGGACCACCAACATCCATCCCATCTTGTACCTGGGCCGCGACGGCCACAGCACGCACATGGTCATCGCGCCCTTCTTTTGGGACTTTGCCAGTCCCGAATCTCGCGCCACCGTCGGCTTTCCGGTGTTCTGGCGGTTCGCCGACCAGCATGAAGTGTCCCAGTTGGTGGGCAATGTTTATTACCACGAAAAGAAACTTGCCAACGGGCTCGATTGGGAAGTGCACATTTTCCCTGCACTGTCTTACGGAGAGACTCCGGACGGGCACTGGTGGAACTTATTTTATGGCCTAGCGGGTTACACGCGGCGCGGCGCGACCGCGAAAATGCGGGCGCTTTGGATCCCCATCACCGTGAGTTCCCCATCACCTGAGTAGCGGGGAGTGAGCTGAGTCTCACCCAGGGAACGTGCGTCGCACTTTGACGCCGCGGCCGTGGAGGTGCTGCTTGAGATCCGACACGGTATATTGACCGTAATGCAGGATCGATGCTACCAGCGCGGCGTCCGCTCGACCTTCGGTCAACACCTGGTAGAGGTGCTCCGGCTTCCCCGCGCCACCCGAAGCGATCACCGGAACCGAGACGGCGCTCGCAATCAACTTGGTTAGCGTGAGCTCGTAGCCGTCTAGCGTACCATCGGCGTCTATTGAGTTTACCACCAGCTCGCCCGCTCCGAGCTCAACCCCCCGCACCGCCCAGCCGAGAGC
>DASXTY010000987.1:0-4576 GCA_036505155.1 Polyangiaceae bacterium
CCCGCCCTGCGGGTACGGCCTGCGCCAAATATCGACTGAATGCCCCAAGTCCGTCCCGATGTGCCTGGCAGCATTTCGGGAAGCCACAAATACGTGGGTGCTCGTGGCTGCCATCGCCGTACCGTCGTGAAAATCATTTTCGCCCGCAAGCCCGTCCAAGCTATTGCGCAAACACCTTATGCTCTTGAAGGTCCTATGTTGTATTCGCCCGCTCGGAAATAGTTTTATTCTGACTCGCCTCATTTCGGCGACACAAATACTCGTAACCGGTGTCGGCGCGTTCATAGTGTCCCAGACCAAGCAGGAGCTGCAGTGTTCGTCGCATTGGGAAGTTTGATTTGCGTCCCACTGGTCGTCGGGGACAGCCAAATTCGATATGAATACAGAGTGGACATCCCTTCCCGGTTGCCCGATCTGCGTCATCGCCGGGTTGCCCCAAAGCCGCGCAATACCCCTTCGGAGTCTCTATTCTGAACCGCCCCCAGCTATCCCCGGAGACCCCTGGACGGGGCCCGATACTGTACCCCATCACGCGAGATCCGCGGCAGATTATTCGACTCGGAACAAGTGGGTTGTCGAAGCTGCGCGTGGGGTCGCCCGCGTTGTATGAAATCCAGGGCCTTCCAAGGGCATCTATGGCACCGGCCGTTTCGGCTTCCTGCGAGTGAGGAAATCCGGACAGGCCATCCGTTATGTTAGTGGCGCCAGCCAGAACCGGCTCACGAATTGTTCCAGCCTTCTCGAGGTCAAGGTGATCACCGCCACATGCAAAGAGTTCCAGCCCAGTAACGAAAAGCCATTTCCTCATGTCAACCTCGGTGGTCAGTCCGCGCGTCCCCGCGAGAGGAGCCGACTGTATCTCGAAGCGCCGTCGGCTGAGAAGGACTTTCGATGCGCTACCCAGTTTGCAGCTGCCGACGGGAGCGGACCCCGGTGAGCCGCTGGGGGTGTTTTGTGCGCCTTTTCCAACGACCCGACGACAGCGCGCAAGCGAGCGCCCTGGTGATCCGGCAATGGCGCATGTCCCTCGGGCTGGCACGCATCGTGCTTGGGCGCGAGACTGTGAGCGTTGCATCGGGTGCCGGCAAACGCCAGCGCACCCGAAAGGGCCGCCGATGAATTCTCAGTTCGTGTTCTCGGTTCTCTATTTCATCATCCTTCCACGCTTCAAATCGTTTCGTGATTCTTTCGCGCGCCCTTAGGGCCCATGTTCAAGCCGACCTTGGAACCGCCCCCTGGGCCATCTGCTCCGGATTGCCAAGGGGCAAGAGCAAATTGACGGTGGTGCCCAGGCCGGGATCGCTCTCGAGAACCAGCGCACCGCCGTGAGCATCCAAGATGCGTTGCACGATGGGCAGCCCGAGCCCTGTCCCACTGGGGCGCGTGGTGAAAAATGGGTCCCCTGCGCGCTCCAAGACCTCAGCGGTCATTCCGCGGCCGCTGTCGCGAATTTGGATCCGCAGCGCCGGCGCCCCTCTCAGCTGATTGCGGCCGGCCACGATGTTTATCCGACCGCCGCCAGGCATCGCGTGACACGCGTTGTCCACCAGATTGTCGAACACAACTCGAAACAGCCCCGGGTCCACCCAGATGGTTCTTAAATCCGGGTCCGTTGGGACGGATACGTCAATCTGATGAGACTCCCGACACGCCGCCTGCGAACGGCGCGCGAGCTCCACCAGGGACACCGCCGAGCGCTTGATCTTCACCGGCCGCGCAAATCGCAAAAGGTCGGTGACCAGGCGGTTCAGTCGCGCGGTTTCTTCGTCCACGATTCCCAGCAAAATGGCCCGATCTTCCTTGCTGCCGCCGGGGCGGCGCAGACCCGCTACCGCATTGACGATGACCGCCAGCGGATTTCTGACCTCGTGGGCGATGGCCGCCGCCAGCTCGCCCACCGCTGCCAGCTGTTGCTTTTTGACCAGCTCGGTCTGTATCAACTTGAGATCCGCATCGGAGCGGCGAAGCTCTTCGGTTCGCAAGCGCAGTCGCCCGATGGTTTGCTCGAGCTCCACGGCGGTGCGGCGGTATCGCAAGAGCAATGTCCTCGCCATTGCGAACGCGTATCCGAGGAACGCATGGGGCAATAGGTACAGGGTATCGGGCACGATCCGGGCGACCAAAGCGGCGTCATTTCCAATCGCCAGGCACAACACGGATGCGCCGACAAACGCTCCCAGCGCTTCGCGTCGGCCCCTGCGATAGGCGAAGAGCAATAACACCGGGCTCACCAGTAGCTCGATTACCGGCACCAGGTAGCCCACCAGAGCCGCCCGTGCGGGCAACAGCGTTGCATGCACCACGTGGGATCCCAGGATCTCGGAGCCAATCAGCTCGAGCCCTTGGGGCCGCCACCACCAACGCATGTTCAATGCCAAAAGCTCCACCGCCGCCACCGAGTAGATGGCCACCATCAGCACCGGCTGGCGCATGCGCGCGTAACGGATGACAAAGTCGAGGTTCAACGCCGCGCCGGCGATGACGCCGGCGTGACTCAGTTGCAGAGCCATCATTCGATGGCCGGGGTCCGCCATGCCGTAAGCCGCAGCCAGCGCGCCGGTGGTGACGGCCATGGCCCCGCACAACAAACCGAACAGCAGATATTCGGCTTCGCGGCTGCTGACCCAGAAGGCCAATACGAAGAAGGCTCCCAGGCCGATTTGGGCGGCCGTCCAAGCCGACAACATCCCAGACAGAAACGGCGTGATCATTGGAATATGGCTGGAGCCGCGACTGCTCTTCTGCTAGTCGGGGTGAGAGTGAGCTACATCGTTCTCGCACGCAAGTGGCGGCCAATGCGCTTCGATGACCTGGTGGGTCAGGAACATGTAGCGCGCACCCTGAGTAACGCCATTCAGAGCGGCAGGGTGGCACACGCCTTCTTGTTCACGGGTGTGCGGGGCGTCGGCAAGACCACCACCGCGCGCATCCTGGCCAAGGCTCTGAACTGTATGGGCGAGCCCGGCACCGTGGAGGCAGGAGTCGACCCGGGACCGACGGCAACTCCCTGCCTCAAGTGTTCGGCATGCCTCGAAATTGCGCGGGGCACCGACGTGGATGTGCGCGAAATCGACGGCGCCAGTTACAACGGCGTGGACGAAGTGCGAAAGCTCCAGGATTCGCTTCCGTACCGCCCTGCCCGCGATCGCTCCAAGATTTTCATCGTGGACGAAGTGCACATGCTGTCGCAAAGCGCCTGGAACGCGTTTCTGAAAACGTTGGAAGAACCACCACCTCACGTCAAATTCATCTTTGCCACCACCGAGGTGCACAAGATCCCGGTTACCATCCTCAGTCGCGTACAGCGCTTCGACTTCAAGCTCATTCCCACCCGCTTGATTGCGCAGCGCCTGCGTCACGTGCTCGACCAAGAGGGTATCCGTGCAGAGGAGTCGGCGGTGGCCATTTTGGCGCGGGAAGGCGCGGGTAGCCTCCGCGATGCAATGAGCCTGCTCGACCAAGTCATCGCCTGGGGGCAGAAGGAGCTCCGGGGGGACGATGTGGCCCGGGTTTTGGGGGTGGCCAGCCGCCAGGTGCTGCACGACCTGTCTCAAGCGCTCATCGGCGCCGATGCACCGCGCTGCCTCGGTATCGTCGCAGAGCTTGCCGACCAGGGCTATGACATCGCGCACGTCGCACGGGATGTGTTGGCGTTGCTGCGGGATTTGGTGATCGCCAAGCTGTGCAAAGAACCCCAGAGTCTCATCGACCTCCCGGACGAAGAGCAGGCCGGTGTGCTCGCGCTCGCCAAGGGAACGGACCCCGACGATCTGGTCCGGCTTCACCAGGGTATGTCCTCGGGCTTCGACGACGTCGTGCGCAGCGGACAGCCGCGTGCGGCGCTCGAAATGTTGCTGGTGCGCCTGGCTCGCAGGCCTCCTCTCGTGCCGCTCGACACGCTCTTGGATCGACTGCAGGCGCTCGAGCGCCGTCTCGAAAGCCGCCCCCGCCCCCGCGAACGGACGAGCGGTGCAGTGCCGGCAGCCGAGTCGGACTCACGCGACGAGCCTCCACCTGAGCCGGTGCTTGCAGCCGTAGCGGCGGCTCCCGTTACCGAAAAACCCCCTGCCCCACCCCCGAAAACAGGTTCCAGCAGCCGCGACCCAGCGGCGCTGTTAGAAGTTTGGCGAGAAATCGTGGAGTCGGTGGCAGAGCTCCGACCCGAGCTTGCCGCAATGCTGGAACACGCCGTCCCGATGGTCGTCGAGCCCGGGCAAATCAACATCGCTTGGGAACCGGCGAGCATCCTCGGGCGTGAAGCGTCGCAGAAAGCGGGACGCGAGCTGCTGGCCAAGGTTGCTCACGACCATTTCGGGGTGCCGTGCGCCGTCACCATGGAGCTCGAATCCGAGCGGGCGCGCGGAGCCCCCACGCTCTCGGCGTGGAAGCTTGCGGATCGAAAGCGTCAGTCGCGAGTGGCCGCGGCTCAAGCGAAAAGTCACCCGCGGGTTGCCGATGCACTGGAAATCTTCGGGGCTCGGCTCAAGGATTTGAAGCTGGTCGAGTGAAAGCCCGATAACGGAGCCCGTGACTGTGCAGGATCATCCCCGATGCTCCCCAAGGGCCTGACCCGGCT
>DASXTY010000988.1:0-8769 GCA_036505155.1 Polyangiaceae bacterium
TTTCCGTCTCCATCAAGCTGAGCTCTTCGGGGCGAATGCGTTATACGCTGAAATCCAACGCCTTCCGCCTCCCCAGCGAAACCGAGCTCAGAAGCAAGCAGGGAATCTTGGGCCACGTATTGGTGTGGTCCGATCGCACCGATTATCGAATCCTAGGGCCCGGCACACTGCGAGCGCTGTTTGTCGAGGGACGCGCCGACGCCACTCCGCTGGTTCGGCCTAAAGTGCGCCTGCTTGGCGCGATAACCGCCGCGGCGCAACCCGGTGAAAGACTCGAGCTTTCTACGCCAACCGGGCGACTGCTCCTCGACCAGGCTCCGCTTTCGGTCGGGCTCGGGGGGCAGCTCCTGTGCAGGCTGCTCTGTGAGCTCATCGCCGCTCGTCCGGACAATGACGCCTGCGAAGGCGAGCGCGTCCCCCTCCACGCGGAATTTCAATGGCCCGAAGGGGGCGGCATCTTCTTCGAGGTAACGGCATTGGCAACGCGACCCGATCTTTCGGCCGACGAACTCTCGGTGCCGCCGTCGCACGCCACTCTCAAGCTCGGCGAGCTTCCCCCGGAACCCGATCCGGTGCTGCTTTCGGAGACCAGCTTGTCAAGCCTACGACGCCGAGCAGTCCCGTCTCGCGAGCCGCCCAAAAAGGACGCGCCGCTCTCCGGGCTCCTCTTGGTAAACCACAGCGAGATTCCTAGATACTTCCTGCTCGACGGAGTCGCCGTGGGCTGGGCGCGCCCGCACACCGAAACCAAGGTAGGCGGGCTTCTATCTGGCCGTTACCTGGTTTCCTCTGAGGATTTCCTCGGCGCGCAGCCGAGCCCCCCGGTAACGGTGACCGTGCCGGCGCGCTTTGTGCTCAGCGGCGAGCCCGACGCGGGCCGTTGAGCTAGTGTGCTGCCTGCCGCTGCGAAGCAGCGGGCCGCGAAGCGGCAGTCCAGCAATTCTGGAAGGAATTGCGGACTCAGGACACTACAGCGGGCGCGTGCTCATTTCCGCCAAGTAGTCCTCCGCCTCGTACACCACTTCCTCGTAACCCTGCAGCACCATGCGCGCGCGCAGTGCTTCCACCGCGACTTCGATGGCTTCCATCCGAGTCGCCAAGAGATAAAAGTCTTCGAGCGGCGTCGGTGGAACGCTGGCCAGCCGCCGCTCGACCCACTCGGAGTCTTCATGCGCCACCAGCAAGTGCGAGCGCGGTCCATGGTGCGACTGCCCGCGGTGTAACGCGTCGTAAGCGGCGCCAATCGGGTTCAAGCTAAGGAACACCGGTCGCAAGCACAGGCGCCAGTCGTGCACGCTGCCCGAGGTCAGCCAAAACCCACCCAGCTTGCGACGCACGACTTCGCCAAAGTAGGCGCCGATGGCCAACGCTACCAGGGGCTCGAGCTCGACCCGGGGGCTAAATTTCTTGCCGGCCAAGGTCGCATAGTGATCCAAAATGGGAAGGGTCTCCGACTCGAAGTCGAGCCGGATGCCGGTTGAGCGTTCCGCGTAGTCGATGCACGCCAGACAGGCCGAAAGGACCTCCTCCGGGAGTCCGGGATCGGCGCTGTGCGGGCCCTCGGGGCGCTCCGCAGTCGGTACGGGCCCAAGGGGGCCCGCTCCTTCGGGCGGCTCGGAGTCTCCTGCCATCCAGTCCAGGCTAATTCCGAAAGCGGAACGAGCAACATGGAAGTAGTTCCCCGTGGCTAAAAACCGCGCTAGACTTGCTAGCCTCGTCGAAACCTGCGTCGAGAGCGAAGGGTGTTGTCTCGCTCGCTCGGCATCGTGGTAGTCTGGAACGTTCAAGCTTCATGCGCCTCGGCATCCTCAGCGACATCCACGCCAACTACGAAGCGCTCAGCGCTGTGCTCGAGGCCTTCAAGCACGACCGGATCGACAAATATTACTGCTTGGGTGACACGGTCGGGTACGGCGGTTCTCCCAACGAGTGCTCCGATGTCGTGCGCAAGCTCGTGGAAGCCACCATTTTGGGTAACCACGACGCCGCGGTCGCGGGGCGCATGGATTATTCCTATTACTACGAGGCTGCCCGCCACGCGCTCGACATGCACGCTCAGCTCCTGTCTTCCGAAAACATGCAGTGGCTCCGGAGCCTCCCGTATCAGGTGCGGCTCGACGAAATCGGCGTGCTGCTCTGCCACGGGTCGCCGGTGCGGCTCGAAGAGTTCGAATACATCTTTGCGCCCGAACAGGCCCGCGAATGTTTGCCGATGTACGAAGAGCTCGGCCACATCACTCTCATCGGGCATTCGCATCTCTGCAAAGTTTTTGCTCTCACCGCCACCTCGGTCGAGGAGCTCCCCCCCATCGATTTTTCCCTAGCTCCGGACAAAAAATACATTGTGAGCGTGGGCTCCGTCGGACAACCCCGTGACTACGATAATCGCGCCAGCTACACGCTGTACGACTCAGAAAAGAAGCTCTTCGAGTTCAAGCGGGTCGAATACGATATCGAAACCGCCGCAGACAAGGTCCTGCGCGCCAAGCTCGAACGAAACTTCGCGCATCGGTTGTTCATCGGGGTGTAGCTAGATTCTTCGCAACGCCTCAGCCCCAAAAATCCCGCCCTGAGCGCCGAGGCGAGTCACCCCACGGAGGGCGTTGCTTGGGCGGCGGGCGCCAGCCCACCCAACGCGACGCTTGAACCCGCTGCCTGCCGATGAGTGCCGGGCGAACCAGGATCAAGCCGGCCAAAAATCCACCGATGTGTGCAAAGAAAGCGACGCCACCATGGGCGAAGGAGGTGCCATAGCCCATTCCGAGCGAGCTGAAGCCGGCGATGAGATTGCCGACGAACCACTCGCCCACCACCAGCCAAGCGGGGAAAGCGTAGAGCAACGGGAAGCCGAAAAAGAGAGCCAGCGGCATGAACGTGATGATGGGTGAGATAACCGTGACCGGGGCGCGCGGATACAGCACCAGGTACGCGCCGAGCACTCCGGCAATGGCTCCGGATGCGCCCACCATGGGAACCGTGCTGGCCGGATCCACGAGCAGCTGCGCAGTCGCCGCGGTTGCACCGCTCACTGTATAAAACGCCGCATAGCGAAAGTGCCCCATCGCATCTTCGACGTTATCGCCGAAGATATATAAAAACAGCATGTTCCCCAAGAGATGTGGCCAGCTTCCATGCAAGAACATGCTGGTCAAGACAGTGAAACCTTCCCCGAGCGGATCGGCGACCAGTCGGGTCGGCACCATTCCGTAGCCGGGCACCAGCCACACCGCGCCCGAACTGATGAGCGAATATTCCCACAAGAAGGCGGCGACGTTTGCCACCAATAGCAAGGTGTTCACATAGGCCCGCGTTCTGGTCGGGTTGTGGTCACCGAGGGGGATCACCGGGTTACCGCTTTCAGCATAATGCCCCGGGTCAACCGCGTGCTAGCGTGCAGTCGAAGCGATGGGCACTCAGACTCGGCGACGCGCGGCCAAAATTCTTGGCTGGTTCGCGGTCTGGGCGGCTGCCGCCTGCGCCGGGGCCCAATTCGACGGAAGCGTCTTTCGCAGCGACGAGCTGGCATTCCGGGTTGGCCCGGTACCCGCTAGCTGGCGCCGCATCCAGGTCGATCAGGCGCTCCTCGCTTACCGGGACGACGCGGACAGCTCGACCATTGCGGTCAATGGCCGCTGCGGGAAGGACGGCGACGACGTCCCGCTCGAGGCGCTTACCCAACACTTATTTTTGCTCTTCACCGATCGCCAGATCGTATCGCAACAGCATCTCCCCATGGACGGCCGCGAGGCGCTGCGCACGGAACTGATTGCGGAGCTCGACGGCGTGCCCAAACATTACACGGTGTACGTGTTGAAAAAAGACGGTTGCGTGTACGACTTCTTTCACATCGGGCCGGTCCAGCCGTCGGTGCAAAGTCAGCAAAGTTTCGATCAGTTCGTAAGAGGATTTTCCACCCAAATGAGTTCCTGAGCCGTGCCCAGCGAGCGCCGCAGCGTCTACGAATTCACCGGCAGACCCAGCCAGATCGGACGGATGAGCTTTGTCCCGCCCCCGCCGCCCGGCCCGCTCTCACGCCTGGCCGAGCGCGCGCTCCACTTGATCGACCACGTGGGCGTGGTGACGAAAATGGCGCTGGGCGCGGTGCGCGCCGGTTTCCGCCGGCCCTTCGAGGGACGCGAAATCTTGCACCAGCTCGAATCGCTGGGGGTCGCCTCGATGGGCATCGTTACCGTCACCAGCCTTTTCATCGGGATGGTCATGGCGGTTCAATTTGCTTTCGGCCTTCGAAAGTTCGGCGGCATGGAATATACGGGCCGGGTCGTGGGCTTGAGCTTCGCGCGCGAGCTTGCCCCCACATTGACCGCAGTCATCGTCGGCGGTCGGATCGGCGCGGGAATGGCGGCCGAAGTCGGATCGATGGCGGTCACCGAGCAACTCGACGCGGTTCGCGCGCTGGGAGCGGATCCGCTAAAGAAGCTGGTTTGGCCACGGCTCCTGGCCAGCATCATTGTGATGCCGTTCCTGGCTGCATTTGCGCTGGTCTTGGGCTTCGGCGGCGCCATGTTCATCACCGATTTGCAATTCAATATCCCCGCAGCGTTTTTCCTGAGGAGCGCGCTGGCCACTGTCAGCATGAAAGATTTCTTGAGCGGCATGTTCAAGACCCCATTTTTCGGCGCCATCATCGCTCTGGTTGGGTGCCATTTCGGCATGACCACCACCGGCGGGACTGCGGGAGTCGGCAACAGCACTACGCGCACGGTGGTTGTAATTTCCATTGCCATTCTGATCGCGGACTTTTTCCTCACCAAGTTCACCATCCTGCTTTGGCCGTCATTTTGAGAGCCGATTTGGCCCCGCTTGACCGAGGCGCCAACGCTCCCTAATGTATTAGAAGGCCCCAATCATGAGCACCCCGGAATCCGCCGCACCCAAGCTCTTCACGATTGAGGAAATCAATGACCTCATCCCGTCTCTTTCTCGCTTAGTTGCGGAGCAGCTCGCGCTCCAGGGTGAGATCGAGCGCGGACTGGCAGCGCTGGCGCGTAGCTCAGGCGGTTTGCCCAATTCCATCGAAGTCGACGAGTCGGATGACCCGGAACTGGCGCAGCTCAAGCGGGAGCTCAAAGATCGGATCCTTCAGTACGAAACGGGCTGGGGCAAGGTGCAGACGCTCGGAGCGGTAATTAAAGATCCGCAGATCGGGCTTTTGGATTTTTATGGCAGCCTGGACGGCCGGCTCGTGTGCTTGTGTTGGCGCTACGGGGAAAAGTCGCTGGGTTTCTATCACGACCTCGAAGCGGGATACGCGGGCCGGCGGCCCATTGAACCGGAAACCCGCGCGCGCCTGCTCAACTGATGTCGCTTGACCCGCAAGGCCTCGAGCGGGCCGTGGCGGATTTTTTGCGCGCTCTCGGCCAGGATCCGGAGCGCGTCTCGGATGTCAGCGGAACCCCTGCACGCGTCGCCGAAGCCTGGATCCGCGATTTGATGCGCGGCTATTCCGTCGACCTGGAGGCGCTCATCCGCGAAGGCGCGATGCTCCAGCCGAGTGCCCAAAGCGCGGGCGTGGTGGTGGTGCGCGATGTATTCGTAGCGACCGTGTGCCCGCACCACTTGATGCCCGCGCTCGGTACCGCAGTGGTTGCTTATAAGCCGGGCCCCTTGCTGCTCGGAGTTGGCACCATCGCATCGATTGTCGATGCGCTTTCGCGCCGGCTCACGTTGCAGGAGCAAATTGGCGCAAACGTGGTTCAGTCATTGCTCGGTCACGCACAGGCGATGGGCGCCTATTGTGAGCTCACGCTGACCCACACTTGCCTCAGCGCTCGCGGCGCGGGGCGCGAACGCGCGGCGGTGACGACGGTGACAACCGGCGGGTGGTTCGAAGGGCAGGAAGGAAAGCTCGAGCTAATGCTGGCTCTCGGAAAACGCGCCAAACTAGTCGGCGCCCCCACCAAGTACAAGTAGGGAAAGGGCCCGCCGCACCCGCCTTTCTTTACCGCTGCTCCCTTCCGGGCCTGACGGGGTTCAAGACGCGCTGGTCGGCGAGCCCATAACGCTCTACCGATGTCTTAGTTAGCTCGGGTCCGGGCCCGCGTCAATCGCAGCCGCACGCGATGCTTAGCGCGACATCGATGTGGGAGCTCTGGTAACCGCCGAGTGCTGGCTCTATCCTGTTTTTGCCATGGGCGCGTCCGACGGTGGAAAGCGACCTCCGGCGGCTCCGACAAAGCCCGCGCCGCCGCCCTTAGATCGAGACCAATATTTCGGCGCCGCCGAATTTGATGCTCAGCATTTCGCGGGAGGGTCCGTCAATTTTCCCGAAACCGCCGACCCTGCCAAAGCGGAGCCAAGGGAGGTTCAGGACTATTTCGGAACCGGAACTTTCGACGCCGAGCATTTCAGCGAAGGTTTGGAGAGCCCGCGGAGCGGGGGCTCTTCCAAAACCACGAGCGATCTCGAGCCAGAACCGCTGGCCGACCTGCCCTCGCTCGATCTCCTGGATTCCCAAAACCCCGTGCCCCCAAAACCGGCACGCGGAGGAACCGCCTCCAAAAGCGTACCGGCTTCGCGCCGCATCGATGACGCGTCGGTACGCCTCACGGCCGACTTTGGTCCCACTCCAACAAAATGGCATCAAACGCCTCGCTACGCTGGGCGGGTCTGGCAACGACAGCGGGCGCTTCGCGTGCGAATCCGGCAGCTCTCGGCCGAGTTCGAGCAGGCCGAGCTCCGACGCGATCAGGCGCTTGCGGATCTCGCCATCGAATCGCGAGCCAGCCTGGAGTCGCATCCGGATTTTGCAAGCCTGTACGCTCCGCTGGCGCCGATCGACCAAGTAGCCGGCGAGCAGCGGCGGACCATGGAAGCGGCGAACGCCGAGCACCAGAAGCAGCTCACGGCGGGTGCGGGCGAGATCGGCGACCGAGAGCACAAGCTCGCGGAGCGAAAACAAGCCGAGCATGAGCAGGCCGAAAAGCTTGCACAGATCGAGCGGTCGCATGCGCGCGCAGAAGCGGGATTGAAGCGCATTCACATCGAGATCCGTGGGGTGACCGAGCAAGCGCAGCGCGCCGTCGGACCTCAAGGAGGCCGAATGCCCCCCGAGCTCCACGCCAAGCTCGAGCAGCTCCACGCGCAGGTGGCGCAAGCCAACCCCGCGCTCGAGGCACTGGGGCGTGAGCTCGAGTCGGCACGGGCACTCCGTGCTTCGATCCAAAACGAGGTCCAGCACCTTTTGCGGGGCATCGATGAGATGCAGGGCAAGCGCCGCGCGCTGGTCGACCGACAGCGCCACGAGCTCGATATCCACGCTCAGAGTCTCAGCCAGGTGGAAGGCGAGCAGCTCCGTGCGCTCGCCGAGGTGGGCCGCGCCATCGCGGAGCGGGCCAAAGATCTTCACGTGTACATCGAGCACCTTGCGCGGATCAGCGCCACCGAGCAGGCGGCTACCCAGGCATCCAGGGAACACCAAAAGCACCTCCTGGCCCTGGATGTTTACGATGCGGCCGCGGTGGCCCGAGGCCGTTTCATTCTGATTGCGCTCTTCTTGGTCCTGGTCGGGCTTCTGGCCATGCTCGTTTTTTGAGCTCGCGGCAGGGATGAGCGCGCCCTGGGTTCAAAGCGGAATGTTACCGTGCTTTTTGGCCGGCAGCGATTGACGCTTGTCCTTCAATAGCGAGATCCATTGCGCGAGCCGGCGCCGAAGCTCGCGAGGGTAAATGACCTCGTCCACGAATCCGAGCTCAGCGGCCTTGTACGGATTCGCGAATTTCTCGCGATAGTCGGAAACGAATGTCGCGCGTGCCGCCTCGGCGTCCTGAGCAGCGGCAATTTGTTGGCGGTAGACGATGTTGACGGCGGCCTCCGGACCCATGACGGCGATTTCCGCGGTGGGGAAGGCGAGGCTCACGTCGGCGCGGATGTGCCGGCTGCTCATGACGTCATAAGCGCCGCCGTACGCTTTGCGAACGACGATGGTGATTTTGGGAACCGTGGCTTCGCTGAACGCGTACAGGAGCTTTGCGCCGTGCGCGATGATGCCGCGGTGCTCCTGGTCTACGCCGGGCAGAAACCCCGGCACGTCGACCCAGGTCACTACCGGGACGTTGAAACAGTCGCAAAAACGCACGAAACGCGCCGCCTTGAGGCTTGCGTCAATGTCCAACACGCCGGCTAAAAATGCCGGCTGATTGGCGACCACGCCGACCGAGCGGCCTCCGATGCGGGCAAAGCCCACCACCATGTTCTTTGCGTAATGTTGCTGGACTTCCAATAAGTGCCCGCCGTCCACCACCGCTCGGATGAGCGCCGTCATGTCATAGGCCTGGTGGCTTTCGCCGGGCACCAACCGGTCGAGCTCCGGCAGGTCTCGATCGGTCGGGTCGGGGCTCGCCTTCAGCGGTGGGTCTTCCGCGTTGTTCGCCGGAAGGAAACTCAAAAGCTCGCGCATCTGCGCCAGGCAATGGGGCTCATCTTGGGCCAGAAAGTGACAGACTCCGCTTTTTGTCGCGTGTGCGACCGCGCCGCCCAGCTCTTGCTTCGACACCTCCTCGTGGGTCACGGCCCGGATCACCTCAGGACCGGTGATGAACATGTAACTCGAGTTTTGCACCATGAAAACGAAGTCGGTGAGCGCCGGCGAATACACTGCGCCGCCGGCGCAGGGACCCATGACCGCGCTCAATTGCGGAACCACTCCGCTCGCCAGGGTGTTTCTCAAAAAGATCTCTGCGTATCCAGCTAGCGACTCCACGCCCTCCTGAATCCGCGCACCGCCGGAATCGTTCAGCCCCACGATGGGCG
>DASXTY010000989.1:0-5945 GCA_036505155.1 Polyangiaceae bacterium
AGTGTGCTGACCATTATTGATGCGATCTACGGACTCAGCACACTAGCTGAGCCGGGCCGGATCCATGGGATCGAAAACCTGGCAGGCATAACCTCGGACCTGTTCGGAGGTGAGGCCAAAGCGGCGCTCCTTCTGAGCGTAGATCTGCAGCGCATCGAGCAGGGTCTGGGAAGTGAAATCCGGCCACATGATGGGAAGGAACACCAGCTCGGCGTATGCGGATTCGAAAAGCAAGAAATCGCTCACACGCGTCTCACCGCCGGTTCGTATCAAAAGGTCCACATCGGGCATGGCACAGGTTGTCATTTCGCCGTGAAAAAATTTCTCATCGATCTCCTCCGGAAGCACCAGACCCGCCCGAGCCCGTACCGCCAGTGCGCGAGCCGCCTCCACGATGTCCTGACGGCCCCCGTAGGACAGGGCGAGCGTGAGCGTCATGCGATCTCCATGTCGGGTGTGCTGCATGAGGTCTTCCACCGAGCGCCGCGTGTACGACGGCAGATCGTCCAGATTTCCAATCACGTTCACTAGAATCCCGTTTTTCTTGAGCTCTGCCCGTTCCTGCTGCGCGAAGTCCTCCAGAAGCCGCATCAGCGCCTCGACTTCGATGGGAGGCCTCGCCCAGTTCGCCACACTGAACGCATACAGGGTCAGGTACTTGACCCCGACCTTAGCTGCCGTTTCCACCGCATCCCGGACAGCTCTGGCTCCTTCGGCATGCCCTTCGGCGCGTTCTAAGCCGCGGGCTTTTGCCCAACGACCGTTGCCATCCATGATGATAGCAAGGTGGCCGGGAACATGGTTCGGCGGGTCTATCCCCTTTTTCGTTGCGCCGTTTCCATTCGATCGAGGTTCTGAGTTGAGGTCCATTTCTGACACCGGTCCTTCTCCACAAGCAAGGGCCCGCGAACTTTTGCGGGTGTACCGAGCCTGCCAGGTTGAGCGCAAGGCCAGCGGGGAGCCTCTGTGGAGCTTTCGAGGAAAATACGGGGCTCGGCCCCGGTCTAGGGGGCCGCCTCGCCCCGGACCGCACCCAGGGGCTCCGCCTGAAACGAGCCTCTCGAGGCCCCGCGCGCACCGGGCAACGCCAGCCGGAACGTCACCTGGGGTGGGCCTGGCTCCGCCAGCTCGACGCTGCCGCCGTGCGCCTCCGCTACGGCCCGCACGATGGCGAGACCCAATCCTGAACCGCCTTTGTCCGCGCGGGTGGTGACAAAACGTCGAAATAAACTGGTGCGAACGTGTCGTGGAATAGCCCCCGAGCTGCGCACGGTGAGCACTACCCCCGACTCCGCCCGGCTCACTCGCACCTCGATCGGGGTCTGTGGAGGCGAATGCACGAACGCGTTGTCCAAGAGGTTCGAGATGGCGCGGCTGAGCCAAGTGGGGTCGCCGCGCACGCTCGAGTCGCCCTGCGCCAAACCTTCCACATCTACCCGCACCCGTTCGGGATAGAAACCTCTGACGGCGGTTTCGACCAACTGAACCAGCTCCACTGGCTCCACCGTTTCGGCGCCTCGAGCTTCTATTCGCGCCAGGCTCATGAGCTCGCCGAGCAGCCGCTCGATGCGTTCGGTGGCCTCTCGAATTCGGGCAATGAACCGACGGGCGTTTTCCGGTTCGTCGATTGCGCCTTCCTCCAAAAGCTCGGCGCTGGCGCGGATGGCGGCAACCGGATTTTTCAGCTCGTGCGATAAATCTGCGGCAAATGTTTCCACGAATGGGCGGCCTTCGAGCTGACGGCGCATGGAATCGATAGAGCGAGCCAATCGCGTCACTTCGCGCCCGAACACCGCGGTCGGAGCGGCGGTCCGCTCGCCGGAGCTGACTCGTTCGCTGAACGCGCTCATCGCTTCGATGGGGCGCGCGATGGCCCTGCCGA
This sequence comes from Polyangiaceae bacterium, assembly GCA_036505155.1. Classification (GTDB taxonomy): domain Bacteria; phylum Myxococcota_A; class Polyangia; order Polyangiales; family Polyangiaceae; genus DASXTY01. The sequence continues at coordinate 1,883 of DASXTY010000989.1, forward strand.
TCCAACCCGCCGCAAGCGCCGCGGCCGCCCCCAACACCAGGCTGATGACCAGCACGGTTGGCGCAAAGTCCGCGAGCAGACGGCGCATTACCATCGTGGGTTTGATGACGCGGACCGACCCCACGCGGAGTCCGGACTTATAGATTGGAGTATCGACTGACACCATTCCCGGCTCTTCCGGCGCGGCGCTCCGACCTGCGGGAAAAATCGGGGTCCCGTTCTTATCCAATAGCTCGAACTGGAGGTCGGCACCTCGATTGCGCTCGCCTTGCCACCGCTGCGCCACGTCTTCGACCGACGCCCCGGAGCGAACCAACTCCCCTTCTGCAATGCGGGCGATGGCGGACGCTTCATCCCGCGCCGCCTGGGTAGCCAAACGAACGGCGCGCGCCTCGACTCGGTCGATCACCATGATTCCCAGGCCAAACGCGAAAGCCCCGACGATTACCGCCAGCGCCAGAAACACTTGCATGCGGATGGAGATGCCACGCGTGCGACTCTCTAACAATTTGGAGACACCAAAGGCGACGAAAAGAATTAGCCCAATCGCGGCACCCGCAACAATGAGCAGCCGTGTCACGACTCCTCGCTCGGCGAAAAATCATCGGTCACCCTGTAACCGACGCCGCGAACGGTCTCGATAAGACCCGGATCGGCACCCGACTCGCCCACTTTACGGCGCAGCGATTTCACGTGCGAGTCGACGGTGCGATCGGTGATCGCGAATCCGTCCCCCCATACGCGATCGATGAGCTGGACACGGGTGAAGACCCGACCCGGGCTTTCGAGCAACGTGGCCAGCAGATCGAACTCCACCCGGGTAAGCTCGAGCGTCCGACCGCAGACCTTGGCCCGCCGACGCTCGCCGTCGACTGAAAACGGCGGCCTCCGCTCCTTGGAAGGACGCGCCGCCGGCGGCTGCGCCGCCGCCGGCGGCTGCGTGCGCCGCAACACCGCGCGCACGCGGGCAACCACTTCGCGCGGCGAAAAAGGCTTGCTGACGTAATCGTCGGCGCCGGTTTCGAGTGCTGCAACCCGATCTGCTTCTCCGTCACGACTGGAAAGCACGATAACCGGGGTGGATCGACCCGCACGCCGGAGCTTGTCGATCAAATCGAAACCGCTGCCGTCCGGCAGCATCAGATCCAACAGCACCAAGTCCGCCTGCTCCGCCAGCGGATCCGCTTCCGTAAACGTAGCGGAGCTGTCGACCGAGAAGCCCTCACGGCGCAGGGCGTAACACACAGACTCCAGGATGGCGGGCTCGTCCTCGACCACGAGTATACGGGGAGCCATATGTTCTATCTTAGAACCTGAGCAGGGCTTCGTCATACCGAGGCTGCTCGGCGGCTGTCCGGCGACGATCTCGATGTAGAGCTTAGCATTTGAGCGACGGCCGGGCGGCCCGCTGCGAATCGCTGGCGTTTTGGCACAAGGAGCGGTATGGGTCGATGGTCGGGTCTTGGGTCGTCGTGCTCAGCATACTCCGGCGTCACCAGCGAGATGACTTCCAACGCGGAACTTCCTCCCAAAAAAGACGTGGCCCTCGCGCTGCTCAAGCGGTCTAACGTATTCATCCACCTCGATCCTCGCGGTGAGGCGGTCGCGGTGCCGCCGTGGTTCAAGCGACAGCCTCAGCTGGTCCTGCAAATCGGCCTCAACATGCCCATTCCGATCCCGGATCTCACCGTGGACGAACAAGGCATTTCGTGCACACTGAGCTTCAACCGGTCGCCACACTATTGCCGCATCCCGTGGCAATCGATCTATGCGCTGATCGCGGATGATGGGCAGCACGGGTTTTGGCCTGACGACGTTCCTCCAGAAGTGGTAGCGCAGGTGCAGGTCCATTCCGGCAAGCAGCAGCCGCGACTCCGGTCCGTACCCGCTGACTTCGAGACGCGCATCGGACCGAATGCAAAAAAACGCAAAGTCGCGCGCGCGCCAGCCCGCAAAGGTGCGACCCTCACCTTGAGCCGCGGCGGCAAACCGATCGCGGAACTGCGCTCGGCTGCGGAGCAGAACAAGGCCGGTCGACCCGCAACCAAGAAGACGAAGAGTCGGCCGTCCCGCGAAGGAACCGCGCCGTATCCCCGACCGAGCGAGAAGGGCAACGCCACCAAATCCGCCCAGCACGCCGCCGGGGGAAAACGTCGCCGCGACTTGCCCCCTTATTTGCGCATCGTCAAGTAACCGGACTGGTGTTTTAGGGTCCGGTAGCTCCGGCGCCTGCCATGCCGGACGCGCCCGCTGTCGGGGCGATGGTGGCACCGGCCGCACCGCCCGCGTTGGTCGAGCCGCCAGAACCGCTCGCTCCACCGGATGCGGCTTGTGCACCTGCGGCCCCGCTCGTGCCACCTTGCGAAGACCCGCTGGCACCGGCCGCACCGGCGCTAGCGCCCGAAGCTCCCCCGTACCCCAGAGACGCGTCGGGTACGCTGCTCGCCGGCACACAAGCCCAAACCCCGTTTTGTATTTCGCACGTGTACCCCGACACGCAGCCGATGTTGGCGACGCTGCAGTCTCCGAGCCTACAAGTGCCGGTTTTGTCGCAGGTTTCATTTACACCGCAGGCACTCGGCTGGGTGCAATAGCCATAACCTGTACCGGAAAGGCAGGCGCCGGTCGCTAGGTTACAGGAGTAACCAGGAGCGCAGTCCCGGTCGCTGAAGCATCCGGAGGAGTCTGGAAAAACCGGACAGCCGCCCATCGCCAAGGCGGTCAGGATAATGGCCGCCCACGATACGACGCGCTTCATCGATATTTTCTCCAGGCGGGTGAGAAGTCACAGCCCCGTTGGCCGTTACGAAAGCGTAGCAACCTGCTTGCCCCGGACAACCGGTTTTAGGCCCTGGCGTAATCGGCAAAGCAGGGGTCTGGGGCGCTTCCGGAGGCGTTGCCGCGCACCGGAAGCGGTGTTTAGCAACGTCGAAGACACGGAAGGGCTCCTTCCGACCGACCTGGCCCGGGCCGAAAGGGGGCGGATTGGGGCCCCGCGCAGACCGCCAAGGCCCCGAAGTTCGCCGCGTGGGTGGGCCATGGTAGATTTTTCCCTCGCGGTTACGGCCGATAAGCGAAATGGACGTTCGCTGCGCAGGTTGCGCCACCGAATACGAGTTTGACGACGCTCTGATTTCCGAGCGAGGCACCACCGTAAAATGCACGACCTGCGGAAACCAGTTCAAGGTCTTCCCGCGTTCCGGTGGTGGAGCGCCGGAGCGCTGGGTGGTGCGCACATCGTCAGGCCGGGAGCTGGTTTACACGTCCCTGAGAGAACTTCAACGAGGCATCGCACAGGGACAGATCAGCCCGCTGGACATGTTTTCTCGAGGCAGCCAGCCCACACGACCTCTGGGGTCGATTTCGGAGCTCGAGCCATTTTTCAAAAGCCAGACGCCATCAGAGCCGAAAAAACCCGATACCCTTCATGGCGTTGCACCACCGGCGAACCGCGTCGCGTCCGGTTCTCCAGGAGCGGGAAGTCTACTCGGTGTTGCGTCCACCGTGTTAGCCACACCGGGGTCGCGGCCTCCGCGACCGGCGCCGGCGGCAGCTGCCGCGATCGTGAAGGGAGAGGAAGCGCCGGTGTCTTCAGACGCGTTGCCTACCCAACAATCCTACATTGCAGGCGGCGCACTGAAGCGTGGACCCGGGGGCACAATGTTGGGGACGCGGCCGGAGGCCGTTTTCGCGAGCCCGCAGCCCCCGGCCATTACGGCGAGCGCGCCGGCAGTCGCTCAAAAACCAGTTGAGCAGCCCGCGCAGCCGGACGTGACGCGCACCCAATCTTCGGATCAGCCGGCTGCGGCGTATGCGGTGCAGGCTCCGCGAGCCAACCAACCGCCGCCACAAGCGCTCCCGGATTTCACGCGTACCAAACCTTCGGAACCTCCACCGGTCGAATACGCTGCGGCGCCGCCGCCACAACCTGCCGCGCACGTGCAAGCCGCCCTTCAAGCAGTGCGCCTGGCCTCCGTGGAGCCGTCGAGCCCTGCGCTCGACGCCACGCTGCCGACCGCGCGCTCTGGAGTGCATCACCTCGTAGCACAGCAGAAACAGGTAC
>DASXTY010000990.1:0-1629 GCA_036505155.1 Polyangiaceae bacterium
GAGCCGGTCGTTTCAGTGCGAAACCCGAGTGTGTCTGGTGAATCACTTCCAGGGTCGAGTGAGCTGCCCCTACGGGTACGATCCGGCCTCCAACACCGCCGCGGGGCAGTGCCACATACCGGGCACCACAGAACTGATAACCGCTTCTGTGGGCCCCCAGCTGGAGAATCGCCAGGCGGACAAGGCTGTGTATTGCTCGTGCCGGTGCGACGGCCCGGATAAAAATGCTCGTTATTGCGACTGCCCGAGCGGCTACGCTTGTGCCGAGCTGGTAAAGGACCTGGGCTTGGGGTCCGGACAGCTGGCTGGCTCATATTGCATCAAGGACGGCACTCTGTATCGAAACGCTCCGGGTAATCCGTGCGATCCAGCCCAAAAGAACTGCGACGACGACCACACTGGCACAAATCCGTAGGTGGGGCGGCAGAGGCTGCTGCGCTGCGTCACGTCCAAGCACTGGGGTTCGAAGTGGTCGCGACCAACCTCCGGGTGGGCAAGCTCGAGATCGACATCGTCGCTCGCGACGGGCCTGTGATCGTAGTCGTTGAAGTGCGCTCTCGGGGTAGCAGCTCCTGGACCAGCGGATTTGGGAGCATCGACGCCAAAAAGCGGGCCAGGGTCCGGCGCGCGGGCGAGCGGTTGTGGCAGCGCCGCTACAAGAGTGATTCGACGGTAGAGCGGATGCGCTTCGACGCGGCCAGCGTGACGTTCAGCAGTGACGGCACGCGTGTGGAATACGCAAGGGCGGCCTTTTGAGAGCGGCCACGGATGGGAATCGGGGGTCAGGGGTCAATCCAGCGCCGCTTGCATTTCTTTACGGAGCTCATTCAAAGGAAGCATGGCGCCGCTCTCGGCTTTGCCTTCTAGCTGTGCGATAGCGCTGTCGAGCTTCGCGATTTCCTCCGCCTGTCGTGCGCGCAAGTTTCGCACCATCGTGTCGAAGGTATCGAAGAAATCCACCAACTCGTCGCCTCGACGGAGCTTGCCCGGGATCCTGAGGTGCCCCTCTCCCACCGCGCGAATCTGACCCTTCATTTTGAAGATGGGGCCAGCCACCTTGTGGGTGATGACGATCCCCACCAGCCCGATGCCGACCACCAGCACGGAAAGCGCGACGCACAGGGTGAGCAGCAACATGCGCTGTCGCAACGCCAGTTTGGCGGAGTGGTTTCGCAGGGATGTCGATTGAGATTCGAGCTGCTGCTGCTGGGTCGTGAGCCGGTCCTCCTGCTTGCGAGCATCGGAGTTGAATGCGTCTAAAAGCTCGGGATTTTCTCGGTAGACAGGGTCTTTGACGATGTTCATTTGAACGACCGCGCTAACCTTTCGGCTTTCGTTGACTACCGCGCGGCCTAGCTCGACCACTTGTTCGCTCTGCGCCACCGCCTCTTGACTCTGGGAAATGACGGCGCGGCTCGTCCTCCACAACAGCACGCCGAGCACGGCGCTCAAGACCACCGCAGTACCCACCAGATAACCCGAATACTTCAGCTGGAAGTGCCGATCCAACAAGTAGTTGCGCAAACGGCGGTGGTGTTGACTCGAAGCGTGCAAAGATACGGCTGTGGGCTGTGCCATGGTTCACTCCTGTGTCATGCAGAAACAGTATGCGGGTTGGGCCACCAGTTC
>DASXTY010000991.1:0-14580 GCA_036505155.1 Polyangiaceae bacterium
GCTTTCCGCACGTCATCCATGCAATTGGCAGCCAGGGCGCGTGCACGGCTGGCACCATCTCGAAGCATGTTCTCCATTTCGCCGGGGTCCTTTTCCAGCTCGGCACGCGCTTTGCGCGCTGGGTCAAAGGTCATATGGAACAAATCCACCAAAACCTGCTTGTAATACCCGTAACCCTGACCGCCCGATCTCCAGCTCTGATCCAAACGCTCAAACTCATCGCCCGGCGCCATGAGCTTGAGCAGCGCGTAGAGCGCGTTTCCCTCAACCGGCTTTGGCGCATCGACCGGAGTCGAGTCGGTTTTGATGCTCAGGATGCGTTTTTTGACGGTGTCGTCGTCGGCGAATAGCTCGACCGCATTGCCATACGATTTGCTCATTTTTTGACCATCCAGCCCCGGCACCACCGCGGATTGCTCTTGAATACGCGGCTCGGGGAGCTTCAGCACGCCCGCCACGCCGGAGCTGAGCCCATCCGGATCGGCTGGGTCATAGCCGGGAACGTAAGTGAGGTTGAACTTGGTCGCCCAATCGCGAGCGAATTCGACGTGCTGCTTTTGGTCCTTTCCAACCGGAACCACATCCGGCCGATAAATCAAGATGTCGGCCGCCATCAGCACCGGATAGGCAAAGAGCCCGAAATCGGCGCGCGCACCGTGCGAGAGCTTGTCTTTGTAACTGTGCGCGCGCTCGAGGTGCCCAAGCGGAACCAGCGTGCCCAAGATCCAGAATAGCTCGCTGTGCTCGGGAACATCGGACTGCCGAAACAGGATGGCGCGCTTCGGATCCAACCCGCACGCGATCAAAGTCATGGCCACGTCCAGAGTGAGCTCGCGTCGCCGTGCAGCATCTTGCACCGTGGTCATGGAGTGCAGGTTGGCGATGAAATACAGCGCCTCGCCCTGGTTCTGTAGCTCCACGAACTGAACGATGGCGCCGTAGTAGTTGCCGAGGTGCTGGCGTGCGGTCGGCTGGATGCCGGAAAGGATCCTCACGAGCTCACGCGGCGGTCAGCGTTTGAACCATTTACCCAAACCCTTGGGACCCGTGGGAGGCGGAGTCTTTCGCATCTCGTGCAGCCGGAGCTCGCGGGCCGCGTCCACGTGATGCGGGTCGACTTCCACCACCCGGCGGAAATCGATAAGGGCGCGAGTTTGGTTCCCGGCGCGTTTGTAGAGTAGTCCGCGGTACCAACGCGCCCGCAGGTGGTTGGGTTCTTTCTTTATCGCGTTGCTCAAGACCTGAATCAGGTCATCCAGTGCGTGCCCCGGCCTTTGCGCCTGGATCCAAGCGAGCAAGACCGAATAGTCCGCTTGTTCAGGGTCGTCTTCCAGCGCCAGCCGTGTTTCGTGCTCCGCGCCCTCGAGGTCGTTTTTTTTGAGCAACACCTCGGCGCGCTGAAACGCGGCGGCGGCGCGCAATACCGCCTGCACGCGCTGCTGCTCATCGGCGTTGGCGGCCCCCTTGGCGAGAGCGCTATCGTATTGAGAGCGCCGCCCGGGATCCGAGAGCGCAAAGTTCGCGTCGTTCAGGCGTGAAAAAACCCGTACCGCCGCGTCTCGCACATCGTCGAATTCGCTGCCCAGCCGATCCGGGTGCCACTTCTTTGCGAGCTGGAAGAACGCCGCCTGAATCTGGGAGGCGGTGGCGTCAGGCGGCACCCCTAAGAGCTCGTAGTAGTTTTGTTCTGGGCCGCTCGCGCGGGTGACTATCTCCTGCTTGAGAGCCGCGGTTTCGGCTGCGCCCGGCGGCGAGCTTCTGGGATTCTGCGAAACGCGGCCCGGCGCGCGGCTCGACAAGATCGAAGGGCGCCGGCTCGGCGTTGGCTGCGAGAGGCGCTCGGGCGGCCTCGACGAGGAGCGTTGTGCGCTCAACGGCATGGCGGAAACCCGATCGGGAGCGTCGCTCGGAAACTTCGAAGTGGCCGACGCAGTCGGCGGGTTCGAAACGATTGCCGGTGGGGGGCTCGGTGTCGGCACTCGGGCGGGAGCTCCCGCGGGTGTCACCCGGCCGTGGGTTCCGCTGCGACTCTCTGGCCGTGCCGGGGGCGCGTACCACACGCCCGGGTCACTCATACGCGGAGGCGGTGAGAACACCCGGCGACCGCCCTCCGGATCCGACGGTCGCCGGAACGACGTGCCCGAGGAAGACGGCACTTCGTCCACACCGACGGGTTCCACGTCTTGGCCGCCGAGGTCGAGCTGCCGCGTAATGAGCAACGTATAAACCAGGCGCTTGGCCAAATTCGGATCGGCGAGGTCGCGCTGTAGAAGCGCATCCAACGACTGCGCCTTGGCCCTCAAAACTTCGACGATCGGGCGTTCCTCCCGACCAAAACGGAAACGCGCGAGTTGCGCGTCCCGGTGTAGCCGAAGCGGCGTGTCGCCCAGTCGCGCGCAGGCGTCCTGCACTCGGCCCGGCTGTGCGTGGCTCCGGAGCCCCCGCCAAATGGTCGCCAGGGGCCGGCCGCGCGGGCTGTCCTTTCCGCCCCAACGCTCGAGAAAGTCCACGCCGTCGTAATAGCCATACACGGTTTCCTCGGGCGGCAACGTGAACATCCACTCTATTTGCCGCTCGACCTGCTCGCGCAACGCCCGCTTGACCGCGGTCTCGTCGACCGCTCCCTCGCTGAGCAACACCTGCCCGTGTAGCTGTCGCTCACCGAGCGCGCGCTGTAAGGTGCGATCGTGAACTGTCTCTTCTATGACGCCGTTTTCGAGCAGCACGCGGCCGAGGTAGATAATCGGCTCCGCGGTTTTCGCTTTAGAGGCAGCTCCATGTACAAAAAGGACGGCACTCTTTTTTCCACCGGGTGCTTCGAGCACAAGCGTGCCGTTCAAATGACGGTCGAGCGCATACACCAGCAAGTGGGAGAGTGGCGTAGCTGCGAGCGAACCGGTAGCGGTCGGCTGGGCGGGCTGAGCCATTGGGTGCGGAGCCTAGCAATATTGGGGCTTTGGGCAGTGTGAAATCTGACTGAAATACCGCCGACCCCTTCCGGATACATGAATGCTGTCACGGGAGCTGGCCAGCCCGAGGATGGGTCGGGTTGAGCTCGCGGGCGCGATCGGCGTACTGTTTCGCCTTCGCGCGCTGACCGGCCGCCAGGTAGAGCTCAGCCAGCCGGACTTGAACCTCGGCGAGCTGCTCGGGCTTGCCCGGGCACAAGCTGGCGCTTTCGAGCTCGTAGAGCGCCTTTACCCGCTGGCCCTTCTTGTGGAGCGCCTGGGCGTACAACATGTGGCTCTCGAGTCCTCTCATATCCGCGTAGATGGCCGCCTCCCCCACCTGCAAGGCTTCGTCGTATTTTTCCCGTTCTACGAGCAGAGCCAAGAGGCGCTCATAGGTTTCGGCGTTGTGCTCGTCGAGCAGGCTGAGCTCTCGCAGTGCGGCGAGCTCATCGTCGCCGCGCCCCTCGCGTTTAGCGAGCTCTGCCAGAGCGCGGAGCGCTTCCACCTGCGTGGGATCGAAGCGGTGGGCAGTCTCCAGCGCGGCGCGGAATGCCTGCTTTTGCACGCTTTTCGCCTCCGCGAGCGACATCTCGACGTCGTAGCCGTCGATACCGTCGGCCACCATTTTTTCGAGAGTGGCCTGCGCCTTGGCCGGCTGCTTTTCTTCCAACTGAACCCGCGCCACCAAAAATCGCGCGTCCGGTAGTTTTGGATCGAGTTTCAAGGCCCGGTCGAGCGCACGCCGCACCGCCGCCCGCCGCCCCTGGTTTTCGGGCCGGGCGCGACGAAGCGCCAGGGCGTAGATAGTTTGCGCGCGCGCGTCGTTCGGGTTTGCTCGGGCGCGCTGCTCCGCCGCCTCGAGCGGACCGGTCCTCCGGAGCGGCATGAACTGCTGGGTGTAGCGCTTGAGGACCCCCTCTAGATACTGTCGAAATTGCGCGTCGAGCTCGCTACTGGCGACACCTAGCGCTTCGAGAACCACCGGATCGGTGCGTTTGCCCTTTCCCCAGAGCTCGAGCATTTTGACCATTTTCGGTCTTCCGTAGCGCTCGACCATCATGGTTACGATTTGGCTCGAAGCGTAATAAGCCGTTGCCACGTCGCTGAGCTCTTCGGCCCGAGTGAAAGCCTGACTCATGTGCGCGACTTGTGGCAGGCGCTGGCTGCGCAATGCCTCGAATAGATCGGGATCCTGCTCGCGCTTCCATTCTCGACGCTCAGCCAGGGTCTCGTATTCGGCAAGCCCTTCCGTGAACCAACGCGGCACTCGGTTTTTCGAGAGCTGGATGTGAAACACGTGCGAAAGCTCGTGCCAGAGCGTCATGCCCAGATTGAAGCTCTCTTGCTTGAGGCTCATCGCAGCCAGCGTCTTGCCGAAGCAAACGCCTTGAATCGCAGTTTCACGAAGTCCGCTGGTCCGCACCGAAAACTGCCGGCGCTCCGCATAGAGCTCGATTCCAACCGGGTTTTGTGGCACAAACCGGTAATACTTAAGCATTTTTCCCCAAGCCCGGCCCAACATCTGCGGTACGTACCGCTCCAGAATTTGTCGTTCCTCCTTGTGATAGCGAATATTGAAATGCGGGTGTTGAACGGTTTCGTAGCTCTGAGCCACGTCTTTTTCGTAAAGATTGAGCGTGTTGAGCACCCGAACATTGGAAGGATCCGCCCGAAACGCGTCCCTTAGCGCGCTCAACCCGTCGGCTTCTTTACCGGATCGTATCAAATTGAGACCAAGCTGCGCTCGCGCCCGGGCGTCGTCCGGATCGACCCGCAGCGCTTCCCGCATCATGTCGATGATGTCTTCGTAGCGGTGCTCCCACTCCGCGTACTCTCCAATGGTATCGTACATGCGCGAGTAATGCGGGCTGAGCGACAGCACCCGCTTCTTCGCGCTTTCGAAGCCGGTGGGATCGTCTGCCAGGTAGCGCACCGCGGCGCGCAAGCTGAGGAGAGCGAGGTCACGGGGGTTGTACTTTAGTCCCTCTTGAATGCGTTGCTCCGCGAGCTCGATCTCCATGTCGCGGAGCGCGATGCCCGCCAACACGAAATACGCGCTCGAAAGTTTTGGGTTTACCGCCAAAGCCTGGCGCGCGAGTCGTTCTGCCCGGTCGAAATCCAGAGAGTCGGCCAAGTAGACTTGCGCCATCCACACGTTGGCTTCCGGGTGATTCGGAGCTTTTTCCACCGCCTCGGACGTCACTTGTCTGGCGGGATCTTGAGGATTTTCCGGGTCGAATTTGTCAAGGAACAGCTCGGCCCTCCAGAGCAGCGTTTGCACATCGGCGGCGCCGGCTTGCTCGGCTTCGTTGAAGGCGTCGTTAGCGTCCTGGGGGCTTTGCAGGAGATGCGCCGCGCGACCCACGATGGCCAAGCCGAGACCATCTTTCTCGCTAATTCTCTTATTATTGTAGTCCTCGATGATCGGCATCAAAACCGCCTCGCCCTCGGCGTTTTGACCCCGCTCGAGCAAGATCTCACCGAGCAAGAGCTCCGCGCGACAAACTTCGCGACTTGCTTTTTTGTCCTTTGCGCGCGGCGCGACTCGGCGCAGCACCGCTTCCGCTTCGTCGAGCTTGCCCTGCCGCTGAAGGGCCTCCGCTTCCAGGATCGCCCCCCGCTCACGCACTCCAGGCGCGGAACCTGCGCCCTTGGTGTAAGTCGACACCTCGTCGTACCGACCGGTTATGAGCGCCACTTCCGCTAGGCCCAGCCGGGCCTCAGCTCTCTGATTGCCCTCTAGCGCGGCACCGAAAGCCGCGGCGGCGTCGGCATACCGACTGGCATCCAAGGCGTTTCGCGCGGCTTGCAAAGGATCGCGCGCGACCCTGGTGGGAGCAGCCGAAACCCCCGACGTGGAGCGAGCCGGGCGCTTTACCGCCGTCCCAGTGCGAGCGCATTCGGTCGCGCCAAGCGCGAGAAGCAGCAACAGCCGAGCGCGAAGGGCTCGCATCGGGGCTCAGCTTGATCGACCGCTCGGTTCGGTGCCAGGTTCGAACCTGCTTTCGGGCGATGAAACCGAAACCTGAATAGGGGCTCCCGGCTCTAGCTCCAGCACCTTTGCCGCGTTTCCATCGCGGCACGCAATTTCGATGGTGCCGAGTGAGTTCACGAGCGCCAAAAGCTCGCCGGAGCGGACGCCGGAGTAGGTTTCGAACAGTCCGAGCTGACGCCCCCCGACCAGCACACGGTGTTGCCTGCGCAAATCGAGCCGGGTGGCATCGATGTCCGTGATGAGATTACCGAACCGGTCTGCGCATACGACCCGCCCGGAAACCAATCCTGAATCGCTATCCGGACCCCTCGGGGTTGCCGCTTCGGAGAAGAGGACCGGCTCCGTGAGCGGCCCGATTTCGGAAAACGCGAGCCTGCCGGATGCGAGCTCCGCGGCTGCCGGCCCAAAGACATCCCGGCCTTCGAAGGTTCGGCTCGGGTTGACCGCGCCCACCTTGGAAAGCTCAATCCTTCTCGCCTCCCACTGGAGCGCGCAGCCAATGACCGTGGTGCAGAGCCCATTGTCGGGTGCGACGAACCAATGGCCATCGGCATCCAGAGCGAGCCGTTCGCGCTCTGTTCCGACGCCCGGATCCACCACTGCAAAGTGCACCGTGCCTTTGGGAAACCAGCGATAACTTTTGGCCAGCCAGAAGCTCGCAACCCTGAGGTCCTGCGGAGGGATAGAGTGCGTGATGTCCACCATTCGCGCGGCGGGAAACCGCTCGAGGATCACACCCTTGACCATGGCGACAAAGGGATCCCGGATGCCAAAGTCGCTGAGCAAGGTAATGATGCCGCTCGGCGCAGTCAGCACGAGCTCGGCCCTTCGGGCGCAGCCCGCCAGCGGTGGACACGCCTTGGCCACTTTTCGGAGCCCGAAGCGGCGTGCGCCCTCCACAGCGCACGAAGCAGCCGGCGGAGCGAATCCACCAGCCAAACCGGGGGAGTGGAAGCATCAGACGACGGTTCAGGTTGACGAAACTCGCCGAGCTCGACCGTCCCGTCTAACCGTATTTCCGCGCTTCCCTGCCAATTGGCTGGCGAAGTCTCGAGCTTTACCTGGTAGACGGCCGCCGCCTCATTGCGGGACAGCTTGAGCTCGATGCGTCCTCCGTGCACCATCCGATCTTAGGGTCCGCGAACGAATAACGGAAGAGCTCCGCTTCCCGATTCGGGTAGAATTAGCGCGACGTGATGAAAGCGGGGTGCTCGGACACGGCCGTCTACCGGATCTTTTCGCAGCACCGGGAGCTAGAAGTCGATCTTGCCGGAATCGTGAATAACGCGCGCCGTTATTTCGAAGCCAGCGTCGAAGTCGTGGAGAGCTCCAGGCCTGAACCAGGTTCCGGATCGATTCGCTCAGCACGGTTGGAGCTTCGAAACGAGCCCCGGAGCTTTCGTGGTTGCTTTACGGTGACGGCACGCGCTGCGACGGAGCACGATTACCAGACGGCAGAGGTTGCCGAGGCACGCGGGCGCGCCGCCGGAATGGGAGCTCTGGCTCGCCGCTGTCCGACGATTTGGGACCTCGAGCCGGACCCCGGCACCCCGGAACCGGCGACACTCAACTTGTGCGCGTTGCTGGCGGCAACGGCGCTGGGGCCGGTATTGCCGCCGGACACCTCGACGCTACTCGGAGTGCGGAGCGCGATGCTCCGCGTGGAAGAGCTCTTGGGGATAGAGCCGCTCAAGACCTGAGAGGCTCACGCAATGGCAACCCGCAGCCGCCTGCGTCCCCAGCGGGTTGTGGGAGCGGTCTGGTCGAACCTGCCCGGAAGGGCGTAACCGCATTCTCCGCAGCGATTCCGATTCAACCGATACGCACCGATATCGTACCAATCCCTCTGGATGAGGAGCGCTCCGCAGCCGCTGCAATAAGTGCTCTGCCCCTGTGCATCCACGATATTCCCCGAATACACGTGTCGGATACCGTGCGCCCGCGCTTGCTCACGGGCGCGCCGGCAAGTTTCGGGAGGCGTGTGCGGCACGTCCATCATCTTGAAGTCGGGGTGGAATGCCGTGAAATGCAGGGGCACGTCGGGCCCGAGATCGCGCAGGAACCAATCGCAAAGTCGATCGACCTCCTCCACCGAATCGTTTTGCCCCGGGATCAGCAAGGTGGTGACCTCGAACCAAACCTCGGTTTCATTTTTCAAAAAACGAAGCGTGTCCAGCACCGGCTCAAGCTGAGCAAAACAAAGCTTATGGTAAAAGCGGTCGGTGAACGCCTTTAAATCGACGTTGGCCGCGTCCATCACCGAATAGAAATCGCGCCGCGCCTCGCGCGTGATGTACCCCGCCGTCACCGCTACCGTGTGGATTCCGCGCTCCCTGCATGCTTTGGCGGTGTCGATGGCGTATTCGGCGAAAATCACCGGATCGTTGTAAGTGAAAGCAACGCTCCGGCATCCCGCCTGCACCGCCGCCTCGGCGATCTGTTCGGGGCTGGCGCGATCGCTGAGCTTTTCGATTTCGCGTGCCTTGGAGATGTCCCAATTTTGGCAAAAACGGCAGCCGAGGTTGCAGCCTGCGGTGCCGAAGCTCAAAACGCTGCTCCCGGGAAAAAAATGATTGAGCGGCTTCTTTTCGATGGGATCGATGCAGAAGCCGGTCGCTTTGCCGTAGCTGGTGAGATAAATCTCGTCTCCCACCCGCTGCCGAATGAAACAAAACGCCCGCTGACCCGGGTGCAATCGGCAATAGCGCGGGCATAAATCACATTGAATTCGCCCGTCGTCGAGCGCGTGTTGCCACCGCCCGCGAACGTAGCCCTCATCGGGGACCACCTCGACTTCGGGGGACATTTGCATCAAAATGTAACCCCCTTGGGGTGACCGCGCCAGTCGGCTCAGCGGCCGAAAAGCCGCTCCCAGTCGACCCCAGCGCGCTCGAGCGCTTCTCGCTGGATCTTGCAAAGCGCGCCGACGCCTTGAAGACCCAGATCGATCATCGCGTCGATATCCAAACGTGGAACCGCTGCGCCTTCTGCGGTGCTTTGCACTTCGACAATATCGCCGCCATGGGTAGCAACCAGGTTCATATCCACTCGCGCGACGCTGTCCTCCGAGTAGCACAAGTCCAGTAGAAGCTCCCCGTCCACGTGACCGACGCTGACCGCCGCTATCTGGTCGCGAAGCACCGGACCCAAAAGCCGGCCTTGTCGCCGGAGCTTGTCCAGAGCCATCGCCAGCGCGAACCACCCGCCGGTGACGGCTGCGGTGCGCGTGCCGCCGTCTGCTTCGAGCACATCGCAATCAACCGTGATGGTGCGCTCCCCAAGATGCTCGGGCGCGATCGCGGCGCGGAGCGACCGTCCAATGAGCCGCTGAATCTCGCGGGTCCGTCCGCCGAGCGGGCGCTCGCGTCCATCGCGATTCTCTCTGCGCAGCGGGTTGGCCCTCGGGTGCATCTGGTATTCTGCGGTGAGCCACCCTCTGCCTTTGCCCCGCAGAAACTCGGGTACGGATTCATCGACGGAGACCGTCACCAGGACCGCGGTGGCCCCGCTTCGATAAAGAGCGGAGCCCTCGGCGAACCGATGAAACCCAGCGGTGATTTCGACCGGTCGAAGCCCGCACTTATCTCGCCCGTCACGATTTGGTCGCTTTGCGTTCATATTGCGCCTCTATCACGCCTCCGGCCCCAGTCCATCCGTCCGAAAGCGATCGGAAGTGCACGGCTGACGCGAAGCTCATCTGGTTACCGAGCGGCCCCCTAGAGGGCGAATGGGGGACGGTAGTGGTTTCTGCGGTGGGTGGTGGCCGCGCTCTCGGACAAAAATGGGAGTGAGCCTCAGTCGCTGATGTGGGGTCTAGGACTACACTGCCACGTCGCGCACCACATCGAGCCGCACCACACCCGAGGCCGCCACGGTCTTCCCTCAGGAGCGAGAGTGTCGACTCCCCCGAACTCGGATGTTTCGGACCCCTATCCCCGGCCCCGCTCACACGCCCTCCCCTCTTCGCCTCGTGGGTCGCCCCACGCTGCGCAAGGCTTCCCGGAGGTGGACTCTTTTCCGGGTAGGCCTGGCTCAGGCTTCCTTTGCTCACCTACTGCCTCCTGCCGGCTTTAACCGGCGATTGCCACATCCAAATACCCGCTTTCCGAGCTTGGTGGGCTGGCTGCGTCCGAACGTGGTAGGGTAGCTCGCTTCGTTTTTTAGCAGGACCCCCGGCGGTCGCGGCAATGTCGCTCAACACTGGCGAAATCATCGACGGCAAATATCGGATCGTGCGCCTGATTGGAGAAGGCGGGATGGGGTCCGTCTACGAGGGCGAAAACACTCTGATTCACCGTCGCGTGGCCATCAAAGTGCTGCACGCCGGGCTGGCGGAGAGCGGCGAGGCCGTTATGCGTTTCGAGCGCGAAGCGCAAGCCGCGGGGCGCATCGGCTCCGAGCACATCGTGGAAGTGCTCGATCTCGGGTTATTGCCCAATAAAGACCGCTACATGGTGATGGAGTTCATGGATGGCGATAATTTGCGAGATCGCATCGCCGCCCGAGGGCGCATGTCTCCGACCGAGCTGTATCCGGTCGCATGCCAGATCCTGGAAGCCCTCGCCGCCGCACATGGTGCGGGGATCATCCATCGCGATTTGAAGCCGGACAACGTTTTCTTGTTGAAAAGCCGCGGCGGAAGAACCGACTTCATAAAGCTACTCGACTTTGGCATCTCCAAGTTCAGCCAGCTCGGTGGCGATAGCGGCATGAGCATGACGCGAACCGGCTCGGTCATGGGCACCCCATATTACATGGCGCCGGAACAGGCCAAGGGAGCCCGAGACATCGACCATCGAGTCGACCTGTATGCGGTGGGTGTAATCCTTTATGAAGCGTTGACCGGACAGGTGCCGTTCAACGCGGATACCTTCAATGAGCTGCTTTTCAAGATCGTGCTGGAGCAGCCCCCGCCCATCGAGCAAGTCGTTCCCGATATCGATCCGAATTTCGCCAACATCGTGCGCACCGGCATGGCGCGCGACCGCGCCGAGCGGTACGCGACGGCGCAGCAGTTTCGCCAGGCACTGGACGCCTGGGCATCCGGTCAGCCGGTCACGGCGCCCGCGGGTGCGGTATTGACCCCGGCGGGCGGCGCACAAGCGTTAACGACGCCCGCAGGGGCGATGACAGCCGGTACCGCCCGAGCCCCCTCGCCGGCGACCATTGCAAGAAACGCTGCCTCACAGGGCCCGCAAACGCCCACGCCTGGCGCCTGGTCGCAAACCGGCGCTCCCGGCGCGGAGGCCTTGCCGGCTCCGAAGAAAAAGACCGGGGCCATCGTAGCCGTCGCGGCTCTAGCTGGGTTGCTTGTAGTTGGCGGTGCTGCTTGGGCCATCAAGTCGAGCAGCGATTCGGCGAACGCCACCGCGGCAGCTGCTGAGGCTGAACGGCTGGCAAAGGTCGAAGCGGACCGGAAGGCAAAGGCGGAGGCCGAGCGGCTGGAGCGCGACCGACAAGCGGCGGAGCAAGCTCGCCAAGAAGCCGAAAAGGCGAAGAACGATACGCTGAAACCCGGTCAATCGGCGCAAGCGCAAAAGTCGGAAAAACCCAGCACCGACAAAAAGGCTCCGGTGGAAAAAGCTAAGCCGGCGGAGAAGACAGCCGTCAAAGAGGCGCCCGCTCACGCGGAACCACCCAAAACTGAGCTGAAACCGACGAAGCCGGCCGCCACAGCAACCTCACCTGGACAGAGCGTCGCCGGGCGAAAGATCACGACGAGCCTCTAGTGTCCTGTCGCCGTGATTCACAGAATAATTCCTTGGGTGCGCGGCCCCTGGCAGCGCGCCCGAATCGACGTTCCTGGTGCGGGCGCCGTGACGAGCTTTGAAAGCGCCCGCATTGCAGACCCTCAAGGTCTCCGAAATATTCTCGAGCATCCAGGGCGAAGGGCCGAGCGCGGGAAAGCCGTGCACTTTTTTGCGATTGGCCCTGTGCAATTTGCACTGCCACTGGTGTGATACAAAATACACCTGGGACTTCGAGCACTATTCGTTTCGGGAAGAGGTCCATCATCGAAACGCCGAGGAGATTGCTCGCGCCTTGACACCGGCAGCGGGTGACCGCGTGGTGATCACCGGCGGAGAGCCACTTTTGCAACAAGCGGGGTTGGAGGCGCTTTTTAGCGCTATGGGAGGTCGTTGGTACGTAGAAGTCGAGACCAACGGTACCTTGGTTCCGTCGCGGTCCCTGGTGGAAAGGGTGAACCAGTGGAACGTGTCTCCCAAGTTGTCGAGCGCGGGAGATCCGAGCTCGAAGCGGATTCGTCTCGACGCGCTCCAGGCTCTGCGAGACACCGGACAGGCTTGGCTTAAACTGGTGATCGACGACGAAAACGACTTGACACAAGCGGACGAGCTCATCACTCGTCTCGGGTGGCCTAAAGACCGAGTTTTTTTCATGCCGCAAGCAGCGACTAGGGTGGAGCTGCAACGTCGCAGCAAAAAGCTCGAGCTAGCCTGTCGAAAGCGCGGCCTCAGGCTATCTCCGCGGCTGCACATCGAGCGCTGGGACGGCGCGCGCGGCCGTTAGGCGAGTCCAGCACTTCTGGAGGGAATTGCGGACTCAGGACATTAACCAGCGCGACTGACATAGCGGAGCGCATGGGTTTTCATGACCAGGTGCACGTTCGCGCCGGGCGCCAAGCCGAGCTCGGAACACGCACCCTGGGTGAGCTCGGCCAAAACGCGGGTTTCACCAGCCACGGTCAAGTGAACCAATCGGTAATCGGCTGCCGCTTCCACCTCCGCAACACACGCGCTCAGCACGTTGCGCGCTGAGATGCCCCGTGGCCGCTCGGTTGCAACCACGATATCTCGAGCCGCAACGCTGACCAAAATTGCCTCGCCAATTTCCGCTTCGCAGCGGGGGATAACCAATCGAGTGCCGTGCTCACCCATGTGCACTAGAGTGGTATCGTCAGAATGCTCGGCCACCCGCACGCTGAGCAGGTTTTGGAACCCCGGCTCCGTTTGGAGCGCCGATACCGCGGGTCGCATGAGGACTGCCCACGGACTTCCCTGAGCAATGAGCTTGCCCCGCTCCATCACCAACACCGAATGGCATGCCGCCTGCAGATCGATAGGGTCGTGCGAGACCAGGATCACCGGTATTTCGAGGGATTTCGTGAAACTGACCAGCATGCCGACCAAGCGCCGTCGCAGCGGGAGCTCGAGCGACGCGAAGGGCTCGTCGAGCAAGAGCAGCTCTGGTCCGGAACACAGCGCACGACCCAATGCCACCCGAGCCTGCTCTCCGCCCGACAATGTGCTCGGGCGACGCTCGAGCAAAGCGTCGAGCTCAAGATACTTCAGCGCGTCTTCAGAAGCTGGACCGGTAAGCCTACCTCGGCTTTTGGCGCGGCGCGCGCCGAAGGCGAGATTTTCTCGCACGCTCAAGTGCGGAAACAGAAGCGGGCTCTGCGCCACGTAGCCCACATTCCTGGCTTCCGGCGGCAGATTCACCCGCGGTGTATCCAAGAACACCCGCTCTCCCACCCGAACTCGCCCCTCTGCAGCGGGACGAAGCCCCGCTAATGCCTCGAGCAGGATGCTCTTTCCTGATCCGGATCGGCCAAAAATTCCCGTGACGCGCCCTTCCAGAGTGGCTTTGACATCCAGCGTGAATTCGTCGACCGGCAGGCGCAGGGAAAATTCAACTTGGGCGTGTGCGCGTTCGGTCACACACCGCCTCCAAGAACGCTCCTTCGGCCGAGCCACTCAACCCCCGCTACGCCGGCAAACCCAAGCAACAAGGCCACCCACATCAGCCTGCCCGCAAGCTGCTCGTTGCCCGCCTGTTCCGCGCTAAAGATTGCCAGCGCCAGCGTCCGAGTCTTTCCCGGGATGTTGCCGGCCACAATCACGGTGGCACCGAATTCGCCCAGCGCGCGGGCGAAGCCCAAAATCAGTGAAGCGAACACCCCCCTTTTTGCCAGCGGCAAGCTGACCCGAAAAAAAGTCGCCAGGGGCCCAACACCGAGGCTTCGCGAAATCCCCTCAAAACGCGGATTCACTCCCTGAAACGCCACCCGTGCCGAGCGCACGACCAGCGGCAGAGCCATTACCGAAGAAGCGAGCACCGCACCTTTCCAGCTCAAGAGCAGTCCGAAGTCGAATCCCAGCGCGCCACTGCCAAGCGGCCCGTCTACCGAAAACAATCGAAGCAGCAAGAAGCCCACCGCGGTAGGCGGGAGCACGAGCGGCAACGCCACCACGGTCTCCACCAAGCTCTTGCCGAAAAATTCCCTCCGAGCCAAAAGGTACGCCAGTGCGAGAGCCGGCGCACAAAGCAGCAATGTCGCGGTGATCGCTATCTTCAGCGTTACCGCGACCACCATCAGAAGCTCGGACATGCGGCCGACTTTAAGGGGTTCTTCCCGATGAGGGAAGAACGCCAAAGCCGTGGCGGCGGTACACATCCCGGGCTTCGGAGCTGATCAAATATTGAAACAACGCGCGCGCTGCTTGTGCGTGGGGGCGACCCGCCACGAGCGCAATCGGGTAGACGATTTTGGGCTGCTCGCTCTCTGGAATGTGAAATACGGCTCGCACCTCAGGGTGCATCGCCAAGTCGGAAGTGTACGCGATTCCAAGTCCGAGCGGGTCTGCGCGGACCATGCTGATCGCTGCGCGC
>DASXTY010000992.1:0-8780 GCA_036505155.1 Polyangiaceae bacterium
AGCAGATTATCGAGCTCGTGGAGAATTCCGCACCAAAACTGGTCGAGCATCGATTGATTGCCACCAGCCGACGCGCCAGGCTTCATTCGCTACTGGGCTTAGAGTCCATCAACTACTTACAGGCCATCAACTGATCGCTGGAACTTCTGACCGCCTCACTTCACTTGGAAAGCGGTCACCGCGAGCAGCGTCACTGGCTTGAGCTCGCCTGAGGCCGGATCGACCCCCAGAGCCAGCGCTTCGAGCGACAGGACTCCGAGGACGCTTGCATCGCCCGGCTCGCCCAGCACCACTGGGACCACCTCTTCCTTGCCTGCAATCCTCATTAGCGCACGGGCCACCTCTCGTTCGATGAGCGATCCGTTCATCTGACGAAAGGTCTCACGCCGCGTTGGGGTGATCCCGACTGCTGCAAGCTTGTCACGGGGCACGAACGAAAACAGCGCGCCGGTGTCCACCAGCAGCCTCTCCTCGAACGAGCGCGAGGGATCGCTCGCATTGCAGATGACACCTTGAACATAGGTGAGGCCCATTTTCCACATCTAGCACGTGGGGTTATTCCCGGCCATCGGATACACTAAATCAAAGGGTGATTCGGCGGTATTTGATGCGATGCGGCTGCGCTGCGCTTTCGCCCAGGCGCCGCCGGCGATCCTCTTCGTAAGCCCGGTAATTCCCTTCGAACCATTCCACGTGGCTATCGCCTTCGAAGGCCAAAATGTGCGTGGCGACCCGATCGAGAAACCACCGATCGTGGCTGATGATCATGGCGCAACCCGGAAAAGCCAGTAGCGCCTCCTCCAGCGCTCTCAGCGTGTCGACATCCAGGTCGTTGCTGGGCTCGTCGAGTAACAGTAGGTTCCCTCCGTATTTGAGTAGCTTCGCGAGGTAGACGCGATTGCGCTCGCCGCCGGAAAGGCTATCGACCCGCTTTTGTTGGTCGCTGCCGCGAAAGCCGAACCAGCTGCAATAAGCGCGCGAGGATACCTCGCGCTTGTCGAGCAGGATCCGGTATTCGCCATCGGAAATCTCTTCCCACACGCTGCGCCCTGCGACCAAGCTTTCGCGGGCCTGATCGACGTACGCGACGCGCACGCTCTCGCCGGTGTGGAGCGCACCCGCGTCTGGGCTGAGCTCGCCCGTGATCAAGCGAAACAACGTGGTCTTGCCGGCGCCGTTGGGACCGATGGTGCCCACGATTCCGCTCCTCGGTAATCGGAAGCTCAAGTTGTCGATGAGGAGCCGCTCCCCAAAACCCTTGGAGAGGCCTTCCACTTCGAGAACCATGTCCCCGAGCCTGGGACCGGGTGGAATGCCGATTTCGCTGGCGTCCACCACGGCTCTGCCGGCTTGAGTCCGGAGCTCTTCGTAAGCGGAAAGCCGCGCCTTACTCTTGGCTTGCCGCGCACGCGGGGACGAGCGGACCCATTCGAGCTCGCGTTCGAGCTTTCGCCAGCGCGCGCTCTTTTGCTTTTCTTCAAGCTCGAGGCGCGCCATTTTTTGGGCGAGCCAAGCGGAATAATTGCCCTTGAAAGGGTAGCCGCGGCCGCGGTCGAGCTCCAAAATCCACTCGGCGACATCGTCGAGAAAATATCGGTCATGCGTTACCGCAACCACCGTGCCGGGAAACTCCTTGAGGAATCGTTCCAGCCACGCCACCGACTCGGCGTCGAGGTGATTGGTCGGCTCGTCGAGCAACAAGAGGTCCGGCTGCGACAAGAGAACGCTGCACAATGCAACGCGTCGCTTTTCACCTCCGGACAGTGTCGCAACGTCTGCCTCCGCGGGCGGTAAACGCAGCGCCTCGATCGCGACTTCCACCCGCGAGTCGAGGTTCCAGGCGTCGGCGGCATCGATCCGGTCCTGAAGCGCCGCTTGCCGCTCGAGGAGCTTTTCCATCGAGTCTCCGGTAGCCTCACCCAGAGCAGCACTCAATCGCTCGAACTCGGTGATGAGATCGCGGGTTTCCGACACGGCCTGCTGGATGGCGACACGCACCGTCGGCGAGCTCAGCACGGGCTCTTGCGCGAAGTAGCCGATCCGCGTCCCGGGATGAGGACGCGCTTCGCCCAAAATCTCCTTTTCCACGCCGGCCATGATCCGCAACAGCGTGCTCTTTCCAGAGCCGTTTTCGCCGATGACGCCGATCTTCGCGCCAGGGAAAAACGCGAGACTTATATTTTCGAGCACCTTCTTATCCGGCGGGTGGACCTTGGTGACCTCCTGCATGGTGAAAATGAAATCGGCCATGCCTTCTGGTAGCACCGCACGACCTCCTGGCAGAAGGAGCCGGCCGGCGAGCCGGTTCTTCAGTCAGACCGTAAAGCTTGCAGCTGGTCGTAAAGCACTGAGTGACGCGGAAAAAAACTGACCGGCTCATAAAGCGCATTAGAATCCCCCCACTCACGTTTTCGGCACAAGGAGGTCCACCGTGCTGAAGAGCTTGGTAAGGTCGCTTCGCTACATCCCGTTGCTCGCACTCGCGGCGCTCCCGTTCGCGATCGGCTGTTCCCACAAGATCGACAGCCCGAAGGTGACGCTCGACTCGGCCAACCCCGCAGTGGTCTGCAGCGACCTCACGCAGGGGGGCACGATGGGCACCGTTGTCACCATCAATGGGAGCGGCTTTACTCCCATGCCCTACGGTGTGCTGGAAACGGCGAAGGTCGAAATCCCGTCGCTTTCGTTCAACCAGCAAAAGGATCTCACCGGAGCGGCCGCGACCGCGGGAAAGTTCGAGTTTTCGGGGATGCCGGGCGGCACCAACGCCGACCTACTGAAGTGGGACTCCGAGAAAGAGATGAAGGCGACGTTCAATACGAGCTTCACTCCTCAGATGCTGACCCCCGGCGTCTACGACGTCACCGTGACACAGCCGGATGACCATACCAAAGCCACGCTCGAGGGCGGTTTTGTGGTGGTGCCGCCACCCCAAGTCGACTCCGTTGTGCCGGCTGCGCAGTGTGACCCAGACGCCGATCAGAAGATTACGGTCACCGGTAAGAATTTCGTGCAGATCGGGGCGACCATGCCCGACGTCGTGCTGAAGGGGGGCATGATGCCGTTCTCCAAAGCGGCGGACAGCGTCTCCAACTGCACCGACATCACGGCCGGAACCACCGTAGTCAAGGTGTGCACGACCCTCACGGCGACCATTCCTGGCGGCGCTGTTCCGCCGGGCGATTACGAGCTCTACGTCAATAACCACACCCCAACCTGCGAGTCGTCCAGCCACAAGCCCTTCAAGGTTTACCCGCAGGCCCCGATCCTTTTCTTCTCCGACCCGGAGGTGGTTTATAACGGGATCAGCACGCTCATCACCTTGTACGCAACGGTCGTGTTCCCGCCGGTTGAAGTGACCATTCAGACGACGGGCGGTGCGCCGATCACGTTGCCGCAACCGACGGGCGGGAGCCCCAAGGCCAATCGCATCCAAGCGATTGTTCCCGCCGGCACAGCCGCTGGTGTCTATGACATCACGGAGAAGGATAGCTACGGCTGCTCGGCGACCCTTACGGGTGGCCTCATCGTCACCGACCAGCTCGGTTTGACGCTCACCTCGGTGGTACCGCCGTTTGGCGCCTCCGCTGAGTCGGTGGCCATCACCATCAATGGCGGGGGATTCGTTCAAACACCGCGCGCATTCCTGAACCCGCACGCCGATTGCAGTCCGGGAACGGACTCCGGAACCTGCGGGGCAATCACCGGTTGCTCGTGGAACGGGACCGCCTGCATCAACGCGGGCCCGGCCATCCAAGTGAACTCGGTCACCTTCGTGAACGCCAATCAGCTCACGGCGGTTGTCCCAACCGGCACGCCCGCCAAGCTGTATGACTTGGTGGTCATCAATCCGGATTCGGCGCACCTGGTCGGTGTGCTGGACAGCGCTTACAGCTCGCTCGCGGATCCACCTCCGGTGATCGGCGCGCTCACGCCGCAGTCCGTGGTCGATGCAGGAGGCCAGACGCTCAAGATCAGCGGAACCAGTTTCCGCGGTGCCAAGGTGGCATTAACTTGTCAGACCATTGGTGGCACCAGTGTAACTCCAACGTCCGTGACCAATGACGCGGAGACGTGCGACATGTCGACGCCAACGAACTGTACGGTAGTCGCGCACATCGACGCTTCGAACCTGGGAACCACGGGCACCATTTGCGTGGTGCGGGTGACCAACGCCGACGGGAGCTACGCCGATTTTTCCGCTCTCGGGGTAACCGGCCCCTCGCTGAATCTGTCCCTGCCCAAGGCTGGCGTCGCGATGAACAACGCGCGGCGCGCTTTGTCTTCCGCGGCGGCGAACGCGACCGCTGCGGCGCGCTACGTGTACGCTGTGGGCGGTGACCCAGGCCGGACCAGGGCCACCACTCCGTACGACAGTGTGGAATGGGTTGGGGTAGACCTGTTCGGTCAGATGAATCTTGCCGGCTGGACCGTGAACCGGGAGAACCTGCCCGGCGGCCGCGCTTTCCACGGATCGGCCCAGATCGGACGGTACATGTACGCCATGGGAGGAACCGACGGCGCGGCTGCGCTGAAGTCGGGCGCGCGCGCGGTTGTGCTCTCGCCTGAAGAAGCTCCCGTGATCACCGACGTCGACCTGTGTCTCGGCGGCGGCAAAGTGCCCTGCTTCATGAACATGGCGCTGGGCGCCGGTCTCGCCGCGGGAACCTACTCGTACCGCGTCGCAGCCCTGATCGATCCGGCGGATGCCGAAAACTGCGGCGGCGAAACGCTCGCGTCCGATCCGATCATCCTGAAGCTCCCGGACCGGATGGGGCGCAAAATCCTGGTGAAGGTCCTCTGGGATCCGCCGAAAGATTCACTCGGCGTGCCCCTGACCGGCATCATTGGTTATCGGATCTACCGCACTCCGCACTACATCGACCCGACGACCATGACGCTCGTCGAAGGCCTGCCCGGCAAAGACGAAGCGCTGCTGGCGGAAGTGATGGATCCGGCGGCCATCTCGTTCATCGATGACGGAAGCGTGATGACGGTCGGACCCGGTGTCCCGCTGCCAACCGGCTCGACCAGCGCCTGGCAGCCGCTCCCCGACATGGGGGTTGCGCGAATGGGACTCGCCGGCACAGAAGCGCAAGATCCCGCGGATCCCACCAAGTGGTACGTCTACGCCCTCTCCGGCCAGAGCAGCGGCACCGAAACTGCCGGCGCCGTCATCAACTCGTATGAGTACTTGGGAATCACCGTGCAGCCCAACAAGCACCAAACCGTGGCTGCCATGTGGACGGCGGGATCCCGGACCCTGCCCGTCGGTCGCTGGGAGCTCGGCGCCTGGACCGTCAACAATTTGGTCAGCACTTCCATCACCACAAGTGATAGCTGGGTCTACGTTGGCGGCGGGGTAGGCACCACGGATACGGACGCCGGAAAGGTCGCTGCGGGGGGCGATCTGGGAGTCTTCACCGCGGAGCCCACCATGAACCGCGTCGCCTACGGCGCGGAAGCGGCGGCAAACCAGCTGTTCGTATTCGGCGGGATTTCCGGGTCGATCTCGAACGGCGCGCTGTCGAGCGTCATCGGCGCACCGCCCACTATCGCGAACTTCAACAACGAAGGTCTGCAGATGACCATAAACCGCGCCTTGCTCGGCACCTCGATCCAGAGCGCGTTCATCTTCCTCGTCGGAGGAGAGACGGATACCAACGGCACTGCAACCAATACGACCGAGCTAACAGTCTGGTGATGCCATGAAAACAAATGACAAAAAAGGGATAGGCCTGGCCTGCGCGTTCGCTCTGGGTCTGGGTTTGTGGGCTTCGGGCGCGTCGGCTCAGCAAGCTCAAGCGGGCGCGCAAGCCGACGTGGGAGCGAGCGGGGCCCCGAGTGGCGGTGGCAAAAGCAGTACCACCAGCAACGAAGGCGCTTTTGTGATTGGTGGAAAAATTGGAGGCATCGTTCCCTTCGGCAAGATGAACCCGTTCGTGTATGGCGCGCTCGAGCTCGGATACATCTTCGGGGGAACCGAGCGGCGAATAGGAGCTTTGCTGGATGTCTCCTATACCGTCCCGCATAAGGACGGAACGGCCAGCGACGCGCGCATCATCGGGGGGAGCTATTCCTGGGAGCTCACTCAAAAGGAGCTGGTCTTTCAGCCCACCTTCCTCTACCGCATCACGGGCGTCGCCGGCGATTTGGTCCCCTTCGTAGGTATCGGGCCACGCATTTATCTGCTCGAGACGGTGGTGGAGGGCAAGGCCGGGGATGCGAAGATCATGGAGACCAAAGAGCACTCGACCAAGTTCGGAGTAGGTCTTCCGCTGGGAATCGAATACGAGCTCGGACCAGGCGGTTTACTTGCCGAGCTGCTCTTTCAGTACGGACCTCTGAACCACACCATCACTGGCAGCACAAACCTCGGGGGCGCAACGCTCCAGATCGGGTATCGCGCGCTGCTCTAAACCGTCGCGCGCGCGTTCGCCGCGCCCTAAGAAACGGCGCTGATGGTTTCGGGCTCCGGCTTTTCGGCGTCGATAGACGGTGGGCTTGACCGACGGCCTGACCAGTCCTGCTCGACGGCGAGCTTCGACTGGTCCCTTCCAGCCGACTTGGCCCGATAAAGCGCTGCGTCAGCGGCGCGCACCAGCTCGGGAGCGTTGCAGCCGCCCGATTGATCCGTCGAAGCGACGCCCAGGCTTATGGTCACCGGGGTGCTTCCTGACTCGATGGGGAATTGATCCGAGCGAATGTGGGACCGAAGCCGCTCCGCCACCACCATTCCCAGCCGGTGATCGCAATCCGGCAGCACCACCAAAAACTCCTCTCCTCCAATCCGCCCGACCACGTCGTAAGCCCGAACCGCCCTGGTAAGGCGCCTGGCCGTCTCTAGCAACACCGCATCGCCGGCCGCATGGCCAAAGGTATCATTGATGGATTTGAAGTGATCGAGGTCGCCGAGAACCACGCTCACGGGGTGGCAGGTGCGCGCAGCGCGGGTGAGCTCGCGCTCGAGCTGAGCCAACAGGGCACCACGGCTCATGAGACCGGTCAGCGAGTCGTGGGTTGCCTCGAAGCGCAGCGCCTCGCGCGCTTTAATGAGCTCCTCTTGAAGCTCCACTACCCGCCTGCCTGCGCGCAAACGCACCCGCAGCTCGAGCGGGTTACAGGGCTTGGCGAGGTAGTCATCCGCGCCCGCTTCCAGCCCCTGAACGATGTGCTCCGGCGAATCCATGGCAGTGAGCAACACGACGTAAATGTACGGCTCCTTGGGACCGCTTCGGATGCGCCGGCAGAGCTCGGGTCCGTCGAGCTTGGGCATGATCCAGTCCATGATCGCGAGCCGAATTTCCGGATCCCTCTGCAGCGCTTCCCAGGCTGCCTCGCCGTCCGCCACCGCGGTAACCTGGTAACCCCAGGTGGTAAGCCAGTGCGCCCACATGGTCCGGGCGATCCGCTCGTCGTCCGCAAGCAGGATTTTCATGGGCGGCCTTCCCGAAGAAGGGGCGCCCCCGTCCGGACTGGGGACCAGCACCATAGGCACCAATACGGCCAAGGCACGGCGAACTTGAGCCCGTGGAAAACCCGTGGGTTTACGGCTGAAATCGGGCCTTCGAAAGCTCAGAAAATCACGGCGCGGGTCACGCATCCAAACTCGACCGCGAGGTCCTTGGCATTGGCGCTCACCTCGGTGCAGGTGCCGGCGCAGAGTTGGATTAGCTTCGGATCCGAAGCGTTATCGTATTTCCAGCCCACATCGTTGGTGCAGGTCTGGTTGAAGCCGAGCGGCACCGTGCTGCCATCCGCCAGGGTATAATTGACGTTCACCCGGGTCGGGTCCAAGAGCTCACCGGCTGGAGGCGCGGGAATCTGAACATTGCAGGAGACTGACTTGGTGCGAATCGCGTTTATGGCATCAGTGAAACGAGCTTGGGTCTCCACCGGATCGCCGGTGGACAAGATGAATGCGGATCCGGTGCCACCGCTTTGCGCAATGGCATTCAGCCCGGTGAGCGCGCTTCCAACACCGATGACAAAGGTCGGAATGCTAGCCGCTACCGCCGCCACCGCATTGGCAGAGTCGGCGATCTTGTCCCCGCAGTCCGATGGCTCGCCGTCCGTGACGAGGACGATCGCCACCGTGGCATCGGGCTGAGCTGCAGCCAGGCCCTGTGCGTAAGTGACGCTTCCCTGAAGCGCGGCCAGCGTGGGCGTACCAAACCAGGTGGGCGGCGTTGCCGCGTTGATGACGTCCGTAAACACCGGATCGGGAAGCGCGGTGAGGGGGACGGAAGGGTTCTCATACGTCGACGGGAGACAACACTCGAGGCGGCACCGGTTATAGGTGTGCTGGTTTGGGAAAAATGTGAGCGACGCGGAGATTCCCGTGGACGCCGAATCGGAAAAGAAGGATTTCAGCGCCGCGGCAACTGGGTCCCATCGGTATGGCTGCTGGCCGCCGTTTGCCATGCTGCCGGATTGATCCAGAACGAATACCAGGAGTACGGGTCCGAGCTCGGCGGTGAGACTTGCCACCGCGCACCCATCTGGAGTGCCTTGGATATTGCCAATCGGGTTGGGACCAATGAGCACCGCGCCATCTGTAGGGACGGGTCCCGCGTCCGCGCCGCCCGCATTCGAAGCGCCGCCTACGTCAGTGCCGGAGCCACCGGTCATGGGGCTAGAGCCTACCGCATTGGGCGATCCGCCCGCCGCGGCCCGAGTCCCTCCTTCACCTTCGCCGACTCGTTGCACTTGGTCATTTTTGGCGCTGCAGCTCAGCGCTGCCGCTATCATCCCGACAAACCATATACTGTTCCGCTGGG
>DASXTY010000993.1:0-1556 GCA_036505155.1 Polyangiaceae bacterium
GAGCCTTTGCGGGGGCTCGCATTGCACGAGCTCCGGTTTGAAGCGGAGCTCCCCGCGTTCCGGAAGGCTGAACTCCGTCGAGAATTTTGCGCCCGCGACCAAGTTTCCTTCGATGCGCGTGATGAACGGATTCCATTCATGGTACGAGGAGAAATCCACGAGCGTTCGCCACACCTCCAGTGGATCTGCCTGGATGGCAACTTCCGCGCGAAACTGCATCAGCGCGGCCCACCCGATTCAATCACTGTGGACGCTAGGCACCGCAAGCGGCCAGCGCGTCGGCTTCGGTGTGCGCGCTGGCGATCATCCGTTCCACCACTCCGGACACGCGCTGCTCTGAGCGGCTGGGCATCACGTCCCCCTCCGTTAATGGCTGGTGCAACCACTCCACAGACCCGTCGGCGGCCGCGCGCTCCTGGGAGGCGCGCTTCTTCCGAGATTTCGGCTTCGTGAGGTTTTTCAAGCGCCGAAACACCACAAAACTCCTGTTTAAGTATGGGCCCTAGCCTTCTCGCCGTCAAACCAATTTTGCTCCGTTGCATATTGCGTCATCGGTGGTTTTCCAATCACTCGACGATTTGACCTTCGGTGTGATAGGGCTCGGTTTCTTCATGCGAAAGACCTGACGTTAGAAGCTGAGGGACATCGTCCGAGAGCAAAGGCCGGATCTTGCGGACCCGGAAGCAGCCATCCGAGCCGGCTGGGTTTTGGTGACGGGCTTTCCGGTGCGAAATCCCGAGTCGTTGATCGCGCGCAACGCCAGAGTGGTGGTGCGTGCGCCGAACCCGTTGCAGGGCGAGGTGAAGCTTGGCGCTGCACTTGCGGCCTTTCGACCAGCGGTGGCGGGCCGGATAGCGCTCGATGTCGGCGCTTCGACCGGTGGGTTCACGCGTGCGCTGCTTAAAGCGGGCGCCGTCCGTGTGTATGCGGTGGATGCCGGGTATGGGCAGCTGCTCGGCTCCCTCCGGCAAGACCGACGAGTGGTTTCGCTCGAGCGGACCAATCTAGCGACGCTCGATGAGAGGCTCATTCCCGATGAGGTCTTCCTCATTACTATTGACGTGTCCTACGTCGCACTCGCCCTTGCGGTTCCGCAACTCAGCCGGGTGAGACTGGCGCACGACGCCGAGCTCATCGCCTTGGTTAAGCCGATGTACGAGCTTGGCCTCGCGGAGTTGCCCTCCTCCGAAAGGATCCCGGAGGCAATCGAACGAGCGCACCAGGGCGTTACCCGCGCCGGCTGGCGCGTGCTCGGGGTAATGGAATCGCCCGTGCTTGGGCGCGGCGGCGCGTTCGAGCTTCTGCTTCACGCGCGGCAGAGCACTGTGCGCCAGATTCCCTGAGAGTCCTTCAATCACTATCAGGCTGACCCGATCATCATTGCGCGAAGCTTCACCACATCCTGGCGCTGCCCCATTACGATCAAGCCGAATCCACCCTCGACCGCGACATCCGGTCCGGGGTTATAAATGTACTGGTCTCCCGGTTGGTGCAAAGCCACTACCAGCAGGTTGGTTTCCGCGCGGATGGGCATTTCTCGGAGCGTTTTTCCGGCA
>DASXTY010000994.1:0-9409 GCA_036505155.1 Polyangiaceae bacterium
ACTTTCCGAATTTCTTCCGGGTCGGCGCTGTGAAAGGCAAACAGGTTAGCCAGAGGTCGCATGGTGATCGCGCGTCGGATTTCACGTGCCGTGGATCAGCATGCGACGCTCGGTTCGAGAGCGCTCGGCCACTTTAACCGGCTCAGTAGCTCACCGGCAAGCTCCCTGTCGCTCCCGATGCTCCTAGGAATTTCCGCCGACCAAATCGCTACCGCCCGCGCCAGCGCCGAAAGCGCATAAAATTGCTGGTGCAATTGGCGGCTCTGCCAGCCCAAAATGCGCGGATAGCGAGATAGCGTCAAGACGGCTTGCCGCTCGCTCAGTCGCTCACATAGCACCTTGCTCGCGTGGCGTTGAAGCAACGGCACCACGACCGCGTGCAGTGGCACCGGGCTTCGGCACGGCGCGGGAGGCCTCAACACCAGACGGCCGTCGCAGCTCTTGCGAGCATCATCCGCCGGCCTTGCCATCAAGGCGTCGGGGCGAAGCCTCAGCTCTTCGGTACCGGGCAAGCAGTCGAAATATCCGCGCCGCTCCCTCAAACCCAATACGTCATCGGTTATCAAGCGCGCCCCGTTTGCGCATAAAAGGCTGGCAAGAGTGGACTTTCCCATTCCGGACGCACCGGCGAACGCCAAGCCGCAGCCTCGGTATTCCACGGCGCTCGCGTGGAGCGGCCAGTGGCCCTGCAGGGTTAGCAGCAACGCGGCTACGTTTCCTGCGAGCAGAATCGAAACGAACTCCAGGGGCGTTTCCGGAGCGGGATGGACGACGACAGTGGTGCCGAGTCTCCCGTCGCTCTCGGCGCCCTCCGTCACGATGAAATCGCAGAGCCCGAAAAAGCGCATGAGGTAAAACTTCGGCTTAAGCGCGATGCAATAGCCGCGATCCGAATGCGCCAAAAGCTCCCCGTCGCCATCCGCGTTGGTCAAAATCGGTCGGCGCTCCCCGAGCACAACCGTCACGGCGCCTTGGGGTGCCGACTCGCCAGCTGACCAGCGGGCCGCCGGCAGCGCGATATCGGAATCGAAAATCAGGCCGTGAAGCGCGTAGAACGCCACGGCTAAACACCGACCACGTGGTGTGGCGCGCGCCCGAGCGGGGCATAAGCAGGAAACGACGGCTGACCGTCTGGTTCCGGCAAAGGGCGGCCGTCAATTTCGAGCCACGCGTGCGACTCGAGGCGATTTCCGATTCGACGGCATCCTATTCGAAGCACCGGCTGTTGCTTCCTGAGGAGCGCCCCGGCTACCAGGGCGCGCCGGAGGCACGGGCCTTGAACTTCCAGCCCCTGGAGGACGCGGTCCACCGCGCGGCAAACCGCGACGCTCTGCTCTTCGACGGGTCCGCGGTCGGCCCGCTCGCTGACTCCGCGTTGTGCGCCAACCCGGAGCCCCAAGAGCCGGCACAAAGTTGGAAGCCGAACGGTGCGAAGGCCCATTTCCACCGCCGCGTGTAACATGAGCGCTTTTGCCAGCAGCGAGTTTTCCGGTATCGGTTCCAGCGAGCGCTCGAAACCTGAGCGGGGTCGGAGGAGCAATCCGTGGAGCCTGGCTTTCAGCATCGGTTCTATTGCTATGTTGCCGACACTAGGCCTTTCGTTTGCAGGACCGCTATCAGCCGCCGCAAATCTGCATCCACGACGTCCGACTCGGTATCGAACCGTCCGAGGAGCTCCGCGCGAATGCGCTCTGGGTCGCCGTGCTCTTCGATGAGCTGCCAAATCACGGTGCCGGTCGCGTTGAGGCCGAAATATTGCCCGGTCCGAAGGTTCAGGATGACCGCTTGACCATCCAAGACCTCACTGACGACGTTGTCGGCTATTCGAAGTCCCATCCCAGGGATTTTTAGCGCATTGTGTTTCTGACGCCAGCCGGACCGTCAGTGGCTGGGCAGAAAAGCCCGGAAAACTTGAATCCCGGCCCGCCACGGCGCCACAAAAAACTGGGGGAAGGGCAGCAAACCACGTGGACACAGCCGAGCGCTCCCTTATACTGAAAGCTGGGCCGAAACTTATGAAGCGTCAGAGGTAGAGATGCGGGGTTGGTCAGTCGTTGTCGTCGGGGTGACCTTGGCTCTGTTGGGGGGGCTGGCCAGCTGCGGTAGCCGATCCGAGCCGCAAAGCCTCTGGGGAATCAGCGGTGCGGCCGGAGGCGTCGGTTTGGGCGGGGGCGGGGGGGTGTGCTCCGCAGTGACCTTTGTCGTGCCAACGGACGGCGCCAAGCTAGGCCCGACGGAGGACTTGAACGGCAACTGCGCCGACGGCTTCCAGACGACGGTGAAGGTGGCGACCAACGCGCCGAACGGCACGCAGGCGGCGCTCTCGGCGAACGGAAGCACCGTTGCCACCACGGCGGTATCCGGAAACGCCGCGACTTTCGACCGGGTGCAGCTCGATTCGAACGGCTCGAGCAAGTTGAACGTCCGCATCGGCAACGATTGTCAGAGCAGCATCAGCGTCCAAGTGGCCTGCTCGGATATCACCTGCAGCATCTCAAAGCCGGTAATTTCCAACACCCACCCCATGCTGAACGGTGAGCCCGCTCCCGGCGGCGATCGGGTGAGCGCGGCCGGCAGCAACTACCAGGTTGCGATGACGGTCACCACCAATGCCGGAACTGGGCAGCTGGTGACGCTCAAGGTGGACAACGGACAGACTCCAATCGCGGGCACGGTGTCCGGCATGGCTGCCAACTTTGCGGGCGTTACCTTGATCCCGGACGGAGATCACACCGTGCAGGCGACCTGCTACGGCCCCAACGGCAAAGTGGGAACCAGCGCGCTCGTGACGTTTACGGTGGACACCAAGCCACCGGATCTCACCAATTTGCGTCCCCAAAATGGGCAATTTTTCGGCCCCGGCGACGACGCCGATCCCACAACCACGGGGCTCCAAATCGCGGTTTGCGGCTCCACCACTTCGAACGATGCTCTAAACCTTGCCGGCACGCGCGCTGTCAAAGCGGACAATTTTTGCGTCGCGATTGGCACCGCAACGCCAAAGTGCACGCAGGCGAAAACATTCGGCATTCCACCGTCGACCAGCGGCGGTTGTATCAACGTAACCTGCCCCGGGGGCGTGCCCTTCGACTTGAACGTTACCCTTTACGATGCCGCTGCCAACAAAACGGCGCAAAAAGTCACAGGTGTCGCCTGCGCATCGTCTTTGCCCAGCGTGCAGATCGTAAAGCCAGTAGACGGCACCGGTACCGATCCGACAACGCACATTCTGGCGGCGTCCATGACGCAGCCGGTTCGCGATGAAGACGCCAGCAAGGCGGGCGCGCAATACACGGTGGTTGCCTGCAGCAGCGTCAGTGGGAGCGGCCGCTTGCTCGCAGGCCCGGCGGGCGCGACGCTCAGCGAGGTCGCCAATGCCACCACAGTGACCGCGCAGGCGAGTGACCGCTGCCCGGCGGGCTACGGATATGCGCTGCGCTTTCCCGGCGCGACGTTGCCGGAAAGCGCTGAAGACAGCACCGGCGCGCTGGTGACCGCAACCGAGCTGGTGGTCGACGTGACAAGCTCTTCCACTGCCTTGGGGACGAGTCCGGCGGTCGACGTGTGGGTCGATTCCTCGGCGCCCACATTGAGCCCGTGGATCCCCCTCGACCTATGCGGAAAGCTCTATCGCGGCACGACGCCGGTCGACGTCAACGTGGTGCTCACCTCGCCGAGCGTGCCGGTGACCATGACCGTCACGCGCAACGGGGTTCCGGAAACCCTTCAGAGCAGCACCATCAGCTCCGGGCGGGTCGACTTCGGCCTCGTGAACTTCGCAGTGGGCACGAATCAGATATCCGCCACCACCACCGAGCTCTCCGGCAATACGGCGAACCTGCAGCAGCCGTGTGTGGTGACCGTCGGAAATCCTCCGCTCGTCACCTGGGTGACTCCCACTCAGAGCTCGAAGCTCAACGCCGCCACCGATGCGGATCCCTCGACCCCGGGTTGGCAGGGGACGCTCACCGTCCAAACCGACGTTGGCGGTTCGGGTGGCACGGTAACCTTTACCACCTCTCCTGGAACCACCAGCGTAATGGCCTCCATCGACGCAGCGGGCGTGGCCACCGCAGCCAATGTCACGATCCAAGACGGAGCGTCGGTCACCATCACTGCCACCACCAGCGACATTCCCGGTCGCGGCGTGGGCACCGCGTCTCTTTCTGGGATGGTCGTCGATACCATCGTTCCGGGCGACGTCACAGGTCTATCGGTGAGCGTGACGGATCGTCGCCAGACCACCTTCCATCTGTCGTGGATCGCCCCCTCCGACGGCGGTCAGCGAGTCGCTTCTTACCAAGTGCGCGTCTCGAAGTCTCCCATCAACGCGGGGAACTTCGACGCGGCAACCGCGGTCATCTACAGCGGCTCGCCCCAATCGCCGGGGAGCGCGGACGGGGTCGACGTGACCGACCAACTCATCGAGACCGATTATTACTTTGCGGTCGCTGCGGTGGATGCTGCGGGTAACCGCGGCACCATCGCCACGACCGGCCCCGCCAAAGCCACGTTCAACACCACCATCCTCAACACCGGAGTTGCGGACGACCGCGCCCGCGCCGTGGATGGCTCTGAAAGTGTCGATGGCGACACCTTCAGCGATCTCGTCGTGGGGGTCTCCAATGGAAACGCCGCGTACCTCTACCGCGGCGGAGCCAGCGGCTACTCCGATCCGCCGAGCGTGACGTTTTCCGGCAATCCCGGGACGCGCTTTGGGGCGGACGTCGCCGTGGTCGGAGACATCGATGGGGATGGAATGAAAGACATCGCCGTCTCCGCCACCCTCGACGGCGGCCCGGGCACCGTGTACATCTTCAAGGGTCGCGCCAGCTGGCCTGCGACTCTGGGTGTCGCTCAAGCGGATTACATCATCCGGGCCAACGCAGCCACCGAGCCGAAATTCACCGGCGCATCGCTGGGCGTATCCATCGCTCGCCTCGGAGACTTCAACGGCGACGGCGCCGACGATTTCGCCATTGGCGCCCACCGCTACAACAGCAACATGGGCTTCGTCGCCGTCATCCTGGGAGTTACCGCCGGTAGTCCATTCCCCGGAACCGTCACATTACCGTCCGATTACGGCACTCGCGCTATCGCTGTGGAAGGCGAAGACGTCGCCAGCGTCACCGCCGAGTTCTTCGGTCAATACGTGCTCGGGCTTGGCAAATTTTACACCACCACCGGCAACACGCTGGTCGTCGGAGCGCCCGGCTCGAGCCGCGTGTACGCCTTCCGGGGCCAGCTCGGCCCCACGGTTCTGGCAACCGCCGCCGACCATGTATTGACCGGCGTTGCCGGAACCAATACCGGAAGGCCGCTCGCGCTCATCGGCCAGCTGTCCGGAAACCCCGTGCTGGGTGTGGGCGCGCCCGCGTTCGCGAGCAACACCGGCTCGGCATCCCTATATTTTGGTAACCCGAGTGTCGGCCCGTTCGGCGGAACCAGTAGCACGTTCACCGATTCGGCCGCCTCGAGCGTCGGGGATGCCTTCGGGGTCGGCGTCATCGGCTCCGGTTTCTCGGGCACCGTCGTTGGCGCATCGTTCATCGGTAGCAACCTTCCGGACGTGATCCTCTCCTCGATCAAAGAAGGTGGAGTGACTCCCGCGAACCTCTACTTCTTGCGCGGGGAAAACGTCAACGCTTCCGGCAACGTGGTAAGCCGGGCCGACATCATCTACAAGCTTCCGGCCGGATGGGTCGGCGTCAATCCCGACAGCGGCCCCATCAAAGATTTGAACGGCGACGGTTACGCCGACATCGCCATCGGCGAGTTTCAGCTCGCCACCGGATATCAGGGGCGGGTGCTCGTCCTCTGGTGACCCCGCGTTACGCCGCCTAAGCTTTTTCGACATGCCGCGAGCGCTCATCACGGGCATCACAGGTCAGGACGGTTCGTACCTCACCGAGCTCCTGCTCCAGAAGGACTACGAAATCTGGGGTGTGGTGCGGCGGTCTTCCAGCTTTAACACCGACCGTATCAATCACCTGTATCAAGATCCCCACACGCAGGGTGTGCGGCTGCGGCTCCTGTACGGCGACTTAAACGACGCTTCCTCCCTGTCAAACGTCCTGGAAGAGGTGAAGCCGGACGAGGTGTATCATCTGGGCGCGCAGAGCCATGTGCGGGTGAGCTTCGACGTTCCCGAATACACGGCTGATGTGACCGGAATCGGCACCGTACGTCTGCTCGAGTCCATCCGTCGCCTCCACTTGAAGACCCGGTTTTACCAGGCTTCGTCCAGTGAGCTTTACGGTAAAGCGGAGGAAGTTCCCCAGACTGAGCGTACCCCCTTTCACCCGCGGAGCCCGTACGCCGCCGCCAAGGCCTATGCGTTCTACATCACCCAGAATTATCGCGAAGCCTTCGGGATGTTCGCCGTGAACGGCATTCTCTTCAACCACGAAAGCCCGCGCCGCGGCGAAACCTTTGTGACCCGAAAGATCACCCGCGCCGCCACCCGCATCAAGCTCGGACTGCAGGAGAAACTTTATCTCGGGAACCTGGAAGCCAAACGGGACTGGGGATTTGCAGGGGATTACGTGGAAGCGATGTGGAAGATGCTTCAAGTCCAAGAGCCCGAGGACTTCGTCATCGCCACGGGAGTCACGCGGAGCGTCCGCGACTTTGCAGAAAAGGCCTTCAGTTTATTGGACCTGGATTGGCGCGATCACGTGGTTCACGATCCTCGATACAACCGCCCGTCCGAAGTGGACTCGCTCCAAGGTGACGCCAGCAGGGCGCGCCGGCTGCTCGGCTGGGAGCCGCGCGTGGGCTTCGAAGAGCTGGTGCAAATGATGATCGATTCCGACATGAAGCTCGCGCGCGAAGAAGCCGCGATGGCCGTGCACCGGGCTAACGAGGCGCGCGGAGCTGGGTAGCCACGTCCGTGTGAGCGTCACGCGCGTCCTCGATTGCGAGACGCAGTCCTGCGCGGGCTTGGAAGTATTTCAAAGCCCATTTGACGGAAGTGGCGGTCGGTAGTGAGTGCGCGGGTCAGCCTGAGCTCCTGCATGATTACGAAGCTGGTGCAATCGGTGAACGAAAAGTCTTTGTCGCGATACTGAAAGAAGAGAGACCGCGCTTTCTCAAACTGATCGCTATCCACACGCTCCCATCGTAGCCGTCGACTTGTGTCGACCTGTCGCCACCAGGTTTCCGCAGCTCGTAGGCCGAGTCGAAACCGGATGAGCGTCAAGGTTTCGTCCACCACGAAGTCCGAGGTGACCAGCAACTGACCATCCTCGAGCGCCGCGTCACGAGCGGCACACGACCGGGCGTGCGCTGGGTCGGCGGCGTCCGCGCACGCCATCCAGCCGCCCGTGTCCACGAACACGGCTTTCATCTTGGGTACAGCAGAGCGTCGTGGTCAGCGGCGGTCAGGCCGTCCTCGGACCGGCCCACGGCGCGCGCGTGGTAGAGTGGATCGTCCTCCAAAGGAAGAGACTCGAGCTCGCGTTCGTCGACCGGGACAATCTGAAAAGCCGGCCGGCTCCGGTATATCACGGTGAAACGTGTTCCCTTCCGAACCCGTTCTACTACATCCGGCAGAGAGGCGCGCAGTTGTTTGGCGTTGATGGGCACGTTCACCGGGACACCATAAGTTCAACTCAAGTTAACCATAAACCTGCGACGCAGTCAAGCCGGTCGCAGCGGACGAATCCGCTGCTTCGGTGTCATTAGCTCCGCGATGGGCTGCCCACGCGCTCTCGAAAGTACGCGATGGTGCGCCCGAGCCCCTCCCTTAGCGGAACGCGCGGCTCGAACTCGATGAGCCTTTGGGCCAGCGTGATGTCCGGCCTGCGCTGACGTGGATCGTCAGCCGGTAGCGGTCGCCTTTCTATGGACGATTTGGACTCGGTAAGGGCGATCACCAGCTCCGCCAGCTCCAAAATGGTGAATTCGCCCGGATTGCCGAGGTTCAGTGGAGTGTTCAACGCGCTCAGACGCGAAACCCGGAGTGCTCCCTCGATGAGATCGTCGACGTAACAGAACGATCGACTCTGTCGGCCCTCCCCGAACAGAGTGAGCGCCCGCCCCCCCAGCGCTTGACAGATGAAGTTCGTCACTACTCTTCCGTCGTTCAACGCCATGCGCGGACCATAAGTATTGAAAATGCGAATGATGCGCGCGTCCACTTGCCACCGGCGCCGCGCGTCGTTGAGCAATGTCTCCGCTCCGCGCTTGCCCTCGTCGTAACAAGCCCGTTCCCCGATGGGATTCACGTTGCCCCAATACGTCTCCGGTTGCGGATGCACCGTCGGATCGCCATACACCTCGGAAGTCGAAGCGTGCACAATGGTGCAGGGCCGTCCGCGCGCCATTTCAATCAGCCGCTGCGCGCCCAGAACACTGGTGGTGAACGTTGCGTACGGATCGTGCTGATAGTGGACCGGTGATGCGGGGCAGGCGAAATTGAAAATGATCTCCGCGTACACGTGCATCGGCTCCCGCACATCGCCGGCTTGGAAGTGAAAGTGCGGATCGCGCGACGCCTGCGAAAGATTGGTGAGATCGCCGGTCATCAAATTGTCCAGCCCCACCACTTCGAACCCCTCCGCCAGCAACCTGTCCACCAGGTGAGAGCCCAAAAATCCCGCCGCTCCCGTCACCAACGCTGTGCGGCGCGCCGAACCGAGTCCCATGGCCGATCTATACCAGGTCAGTCGTGTGTCATCAGGTCAGAAACGGAAACCGTCAGCCCGACCAACACCGCCGACTCGAACGTCTGCCCCTCGCCGTACACAGAACCCCGATCAAATGCGCCGCCGTCCAATCGGAAGACTGTCACCTCGCGCGCCCGGGAATCCACGAGCCAATATTCGCGCACGCCGTTGCGCTGGTGGATGGCTTTCTTCTCCCCGCGATCCTGGGAAGCGGTCTTCCTCGACAGCACTTCAGCGATCAGGTCCGGAACCACGCGCAGGAAGCGCCCCTCCTCGGGGGGCGGAGCCGCCGCCCAGCGCTCCTTCGACACGAAACTGTGGTCCGGCTCCACCGTGTCGCCGGAAGGTAGCTCGAAACCCTGACTTGAATCGAATACCTTCCCGAGTGCTCGGTCATGTACCAAGCGGCCCACGATGCGCTGAATGTTGCCACCAATTTCACCATGCGGATATCCAGCCGGGGGATTCATCACGACTCTCCCGTTGAGGAGCTCGTAATGGCTTCGGTCGCCTCGTAGCTCGCGTGCGGCGACGAAATCTGCAAACTCATCCTGGCCCACCGTAGTAACGGATTCGAACACCGGCTCCTGAATCGGAGCAAGTTTAGACCGACCGCGCACTCAAATCACGTGATCAGCGCAATCGGGGACCTAGTGCGTCGATTCAATCGAATCGATGCGCTAGGCGGACGCGGAGCGGCCGGGGGGGAGGCTCGGCGAAGCCGAGGGGGCGCTGCCGCG
>DASXTY010000995.1:0-9211 GCA_036505155.1 Polyangiaceae bacterium
CGTGCTCGAGCACGTCACCGATCCGTTCCGGTGTGCCGCGGAGCTCGCCCGAGTGCTGAAGCCCGGCGGCACGCTGTATTGCGTTGCCCCCATGCTGCAGCCGGAACACGGCTATCCAGAGCACTACTATAACATGACCCGCTCCGGACTGCGCAGGCTCTTCGACGGAAGGCTCGAGGTCAGAGAACAGTTCGTACCGCTTTCCGGCCACCCGGTTTTTGCGCTGCATTGGATGGCTTCTTGGTACCTGGAGCACCTTCCTATCCAGGCAAAAAAGAGGTTAGAATCCATGAGTTTTGGCGAGCTCGTCGGTCGCAGCCCAATGGAATGGCTTGGTGATGAAATCGTCTCTCAACTATCGAAGGACGGTGAGTGGAAGCTCGCCTGCACCACGGCAATCCTCTTGACCAAGCGTGCGACTCCGGCGACTTGACATGCGGTTGAGGCGGCGCGCGTGTCGAATTTTCCCGAATTGATCTTTTTCATTCACGTACCGAAAACCGCCGGTACCAGCTTTCGCAATGCCGCTGAGCAGCGATTCAGCGGCCGCGTGCTTCTGGATTACGGCCGCAACAATCCCGCCACCTCCGAGGCAATCATCCAGCACGTTTACGAACGCCCGGACAGGATCGCGCTAGCGAGGCTGATTGCCGAGCGCAACATCGGAATGATTTGCGGGCACGTCGACTACCAGACCTACGCACATCTCGCTCCCCCCGAGCGCGTAGTCGTATTCTTGAGGGAGCCGGTCCAACGGGTGGTTTCCGAATTCCATCACTTCCGGCGCTTCTACGGCTATGAGGGATCGTTGATGGAGTATGCGCGCCATTCGCTGCAACTCAATCGGCAGTCTCGCATGGTGAAGGGCCTCAACCTGGCTCGCGCGGGCCTGGTGGGGCTTTCTGAATATTACGGCGAGTCGCTCCGTTTGTTGGCCAGGCGCACGGGTCTGGAGCTTTCGCACTTGGAGGTGAATACCAACCCGGAACGGCTGGGCACTCCGCGCTACCAGGTGTTGGAGGAGGAGGACGCGGAGCTCCGTGAGCTGAATGCGGAAGACGTGCTCTTATATCGCCGCGCGTCGGAGGCATTTCGTTGCGCGACCGGCACGGCCGGCGCGGCGCATCCTCTTGGCGCTGTTCATGGAGCTCGGGATTCGGTCGAGGAGACGATGCTGCTCGGATCGGTGGATGGATTCGAGAAGTCGAGGTTATTCGGTTGGGCGATGCAGCTCGGGGTGGCGCGGCCGGTGCTGCTCGATGTGTTCGTCGGCGACGAGTTCGTTCGGACCGTGACCGCCGATCGATATCGGCTGGATCTTCACAAGAAAGGGGTGCACCCGACCGGATGCGCGGGCTTTGCCGTAGTGCTCGGCGAGCTCGCGCCGGGGACAGTGATTCGGTGCCGTTTGCACGGGACCGATCGGGAGCTTCAAAAGAGCCCGTTGGTGGTAGACGAGGCGAGCTCATGAGGGACAGCAACCGTGCTGCGATGAGGCAAGCGACTCGGGGTCCGATTACGCTCGGAGATATCGCTTGCTTTGACGAGCAGCGGTACACGGAGCTGAATCCCGACGTGAGAGCGGCCGTCGAGCGCGGTGCTGTCCGAAGCGCGCTTGAGCACTACGCGCGACACGGCTTGTGGGAGGGCCGAGCGTTTCCGGAGCGGCCGGAAGGATGGCGCCAACGGGTTGCGCGGGCGCTCGACGGGATCAAGGCCGCCGGACACCGCGCGGAGAAATTACTGGCCCGCGGAGCAATGCCAGCGCTCCAGCCTCGAGCCGCGGTCCAAGTGGCCGATGATGTTGCGCCACCGAGCCTCCGCGGCAGCTTGCTGCGGGCTCTGGACGAGACTGCCGAGCTGGAAGTCGCCGCTCGGCTCGATCCCGGGTGTTACCTTTTGACTCTGTGGATCTGCTCGGACAAAAAAAAAGCCTTTGCCAGCTTCGTTTTCGAGGATGAAGAAGAACGTGAGGTCGGGGGCGGAGGGCTCTTGCACAGTAGCCGTAAGCCCGCCCGCCGGTTGCTATGGATCGAGCAAAGGCGGGCGGTTCGGATTCGCTGCGCTCCCCTGGGCTCGGCTGGGCTCTTCATCGTGCGGGCGTTCCGGCTGCGCAGGGTCGACAGACGATTTGCAGAATCGCGGATGTTGCGCCGGCTTTCGCACCATGCGCCCCAATATCTGGGCTGGAGTGCCGATTCGATTCGCGCGTCGCTCGTGAGGGAAACCACTGGAAACGGGGAGACTCGGGCCGATTCATGGGCGCTCATGAGACGAAGTTACGAGGCGACGTTTACACCGCCGGCCTCGCAGGAAGGGTACGCAGGCTGGCTACGGCACCTGGAAGCGCCTCGCCTGGCCCTGCTCGATGCCGAACGCGCTGTGCTGCTGGCCGGCATGAAACGGCGCCCGCTGATTTCCGTTCTGGTACCGGTATATGACACCAACGAAGCCGACCTCAGGGCGTGCCTGGATTCGGTTATGGCTCAGTCGTACCCCGACTGGGAACTTTGCATTGTCGATGACGCGTCCGGGGAGGCGCACGTACGTCGCGCGCTCGAAGAGTACGCCGCGCTCGACCGGCGTATCAAGATTCACTTTAGGAAAAGCAACGGCCACATCGCGGTCGCGTCCAACGACGCGCTCCGGATGGCGACGGGCGAATATGTTGCCTTGTTGGACCACGACGACCAACTGGCACGGCATGCGCTACTGGAAGTAGTCCTCGCTCTCGAGCGGCGTCCCGGGGCGGTGCTGGTATACAGCGACGAAGACAAGCTCGGGCCGGCGGCCGACAGGAAAGACCCGCATTTCAAGCCCGACTTCGATCCGGATCGACTGCTAGCGCAGTGTTACCTGGGCCATTTCGTGGTGGCGCGCACCGCCCGCGTTCGCGAAGTGGGAGGCTTTCGGCAGGGATACGAGGGGAGCCAAGATCACGACTTATGGTTGCGTTTGACGGACACAATTCAAGCTGGCGACGTCGTTCACATCCCGTGGGTCCTTTATCACTGGCGTGAGAGTGGCGAGTCGACCGCCGCGCGCACCGACGCGAAACCGTATGCTGCGGAAGCAGGGCTCGCCGCCGTGAGGAACGCGCTCGAGCGACGCGGCCTTTCGGCTGCAGCGGAGCCCCACGCGCTGGTGAGAAACGCGTACCGGGTGCGCTGGCTGCTGCCCGATCCTCCCCCTGTTTCCATCATCGTTCCGACCCGCGACGCGGTGCACCTGCTCGAGACATGCGTGCTGAACCTTTTGAAGCGCACTCGTTACCCCGAGTTCGAGCTCCTCATCGTCGACAATGACAGCAAAGAGCCCGAGACACGTGCATTTTTCGAGCGAATTGTGGCCGATGAACCGCGCGTCCGGGTGGTGTCCTATCGGGGCCGCTTCAACTTTGCGGCCATCAACAATTTCGCGGTGGACAAGGCACAGGGAGAGGTTATCGCCCTCGTCAACAACGACGTCGAGCCCATCCAGCGCGAATGGCTCAGGGAAATGGTGGCCCAAGCGTGCAGACTCGAGATCGGATGTGTGGGCGCGAAGCTGCTCTACCCGGACGGAACCATCCAGCACGCAGGCGTCATCCTGGGCGTGGGAGGCGTTGCGGGGCACGCTCGGAAGCACCTTCCGGACCGGGGCGACGGATATTTTGGGCGCACGCATTTGACGCACTCGGTGAGCGCCGTCACCGGGGCGTGTCTGGTGGTGCGAAAGGAGTTGTATCAGGCTGTGGGCGGAATGGACGCGGACCGCCTTCCGGTAGCCTTCAACGACGTCGACCTCTGCTTGAAGATACAGGCACTAGGCAAACGCAATCTGATGGTCCCGGACGCGATTCTGTATCATCGCGAATCCGCTTCGCGCGGATCGGACCAAGATCCGTCGAAGATCGAGCGGTTCAGGGGCGAGATCGAAACCATGAAAGAACGATGGGGCCCGAAGCTCACCGCCGACCCGTATTACAATCCACAGCTCACGCTGGTTCGAGAGGATTTCGGGTTCTAAAGCCCACGAGCGCCGGGTTCGCAGCGGCCCCAGCGCGCGACAGATATACTTGGCATGCCAAGTATATTTTTCGCGGGGCACCCCCTCCTGCCCGGCGTCAGTTCCCCTTCTCAGGCAAGCTCATTTTTCCCAGATAGCACTCGCTTGACTTGCGGAGACATGTCTTACAATATGTATGACATGAAGACAATTAGTGTTCGCGAGCTGCAGCATCACCTCGCGAAGTACTTGGAGCAAGCTCGACGTGGCCAGCAGGTTGCAGTCGCCAGGCGAGGTACCGTGGTCGCGCGCATCGTTCCGGCCGACGTTCCGTCGAAGGGGCTCGCTTGGCCCGATTCGGCTGCGCGAATGAAGCGCCTTCCCTTGAGCGGGCGGGTCCGCGGAAAGTCGCCGAGCGCCGTGATCGGTGACCTTCGTCGAGACCGGTTGTGAGAACCTACTTCGATTCCAGTGTCATCACGAAATGGTACCTGCCCGAGGCGGATAGCGATGCTGCGCTCCGGCTTCGGGCACGTTTTCGACCACCGGCGGTGTTGACACACCTGCACCGGGTGGAGCTTGTAACTGCGTGGTACGTGAAGGTATTCCGCAAGGAGCTCTCGGAAACCATCGTGATGCAGGCTCTGGGTGATTTGGCCGCTGACGTACAGTCAGGAATCTGGGGGGTGCCTTTGTACGACCTGGTTGATGTTCATGAGCGAGCCGAAGCGCTCGCCCGTGCGCACTGCGCGAAGCTGGGCGGGCGTACGCTTGACATCCTGCACGTGGCCGCAGCCGCAGCGTTGGGCGCGCGGGAGTTCGTCACCAACGATCACCGGCAGGGACTGATGGCGCAGGCTGCGGGGTTACGT
Source organism: Polyangiaceae bacterium (assembly GCA_036505155.1). Taxonomy (GTDB): domain Bacteria; phylum Myxococcota_A; class Polyangia; order Polyangiales; family Polyangiaceae; genus DASXTY01. Next base: position 4,860 of record DASXTY010000995.1, read on the forward strand.
CTGATCCGCCTTCATCCCAAGCGGTGAGCTTTCCGAAATGCCTCGAAGTTTTCGCTGCCTAGGGGGCGACATCAAGATGCGGGGCCTGCTGTGCGCTGCGATTCTCGGAGCCGTTTGGGGGTGTGGTCGGTCGCGCGGGACCAGCCTGACGGACGCCGCTCCCGCTACTACCACTTCGCGCGCCGCAGCGTTGCCCAACCTGGTGGTGATCTTGGTTGACGACATGGGGTACGGCGATCTGTCGATTCAAGGCAGCGCGGACATTCGTACGCCGAACATCGATTCCATCGCCAAGAACGGCGTGCGCTGCACGAGCGGCTACGTCACCGCGCCCCAGTGCAGTCCGTCGCGAGCCGGCCTGCTCACCGGACAGTACCAGGAGCGTTTCGCGCACGAGGCGAACCCGGAGATCCCCTTCCGCAGCAGCACGTTTGGTCTTACCAAAAACAAGCCGACGTTTGGAAAGTACTTGCATGCGGCGGGCTATGTGACCGGCGCGGTGGGAAAATGGGATCTTGGCGACATCCACAGTTGGTCCCACCCGAAAAATCGCGGGTTCGACGAGTGGTACGGATTTTTGACGGGTGCGCGGAGTTATCAGCCCACGAGCACATCGGCGCTCAATATCCGGATCACCACCAGTCCCACGGAAGGGATCTCGGAGACGCGCTACGTCACCGAAGAGCTCACCGCCGGCGCCGTCGGGTTCATGGAGCGGAACGCAAGCCAGCCATTTGCGCTTTATGTTGCCTATAGCGCCCCGCATGAGCCCTACGAAGTGCCCGCGGCTTACCTCGCGCGAAATCAGCACGTCCAAAATGCAGATCGACGCGTCTACGCCAGCATGATCACCGCACTGGATGACGGAGTGGGGGAAATTCTCGGGAGTCTGAAGAAGCACAACCTCAGTGGAAAGACACTGGTGTTTTTCCTGAGCGATAACGGCGCGCCGGCCAATCATGCGTTCACGGTGGGGAGTAACGCGCCCCTGCGAGGTTGGAAGGGGCAACTCTACGAAGGAGGGATACGGGTACCATTTCTGGTGCAATGGCCCGGGTCGCGCATCCCGGTCGGGAGCACCTACGATCAACCGGTCTCGACGCTGGACGTTATCCCCACGGCTTTGGCTGCTGCCGGAAAGGCTGCGCCAGCCGAGCTCGAAGGCGTGAATTTGCTCCCGTATCTGTTGGGCGAGCGCAAGGGCAAACCCCACGAAGTGCTGTTTTGGCGCTGGATGGGGCACAAGGCGGTGCGAGCCGGCGACTGGAAGTGGGTGGTCACCGCACAGAGAGAGCAAGCGGAGCTCTACAACCTGGTCGAGGACCCCGAGGAATCGGTCAACTTGGCTGACAAGCTCTCCGAACGCGCCGAGGAGTTGACCGGGCTCTGGCGAACCTGGAATCGTGAGCTTGCGGCCCCCGCGTGGCGTTTCGACCCGCAGATCGCCATGATGCGGGAGCGTTACTACGGCGAGGGCATGCGGCCGTATCCGTAGCGGCACCTCCTCCCGAGAAAGCCCAGCCCTTTGGTTTGGGGGCGGCACCCCTCGCCACAAAAATCTCTTTGCTTCGACGATGTGCTATAGGATGAAGCTCCAAGCGAGGAGCCTTCCCATGAACCATCTGAACAGACTGATTACTGCGGGTTGTTTTGGTACGATTGCCGTCCTGAGTGTGGGCGATGTTCGCAGCCAGCCGGCCGCGCAGGAGGTTGCGATTGATTGCAACGTCAGTAGCAACAACGACGGGTGCGAGACAACGGTGAGCTGTCCCGCTGGAACCACCATACACAGCGCGGTTGCTGCATGTAACCTCGAGTTCGGCTTGGTCAGTGCTGAGCAGCTGTCGTCGATAGAGCAAGGCAACCTTCAGGTGGTTGCGCCGTCCGATCACGTGGAAGAGGGTAACTGCTGGATAGGAAGCAACAGCCTTCGCAGCGGCGCGCAAGTGATCGAAGGCATCGAAGGCCAGACCAGCGTCACCATCGGCTGCCAAGAGCACGACAAGAACGGCGGCGACTGCGATATTCGCGGGTCGTTGTACTGCCAGTAAGCCGCGCTGACAGCTTTCGCGGTCTTTGGGACCGCGGCCAAGTTTGGGACGGGCTGCGTGGATTGGATTGCGTCCGGCATCACCGCCGCCATTTGGGCCGCTAGTGTGACGGCCGCGCCCCAACGATCGGCCGCCGAGCGCGTCGGTCCGCAGTTTCGAGCAGGTGCGGCAGTAGCCGGACCGCTCTCTTGACAGGTATGCCTATTTTGGCGATAGTGTATATATGTCTCTTCTCAAGCCAAGACGCCGGCGGATCGCACCTCGGCTTACCCGCAAGTCTTTCTTCATCGACGAGCGAACCTTGCGTCGCGCACGACGTGTGCTGGGCGCACGGTCGGACGCGGAAGCGCTGAGGTTGAGCTTGGAGCGAGTCGCGGAGATGGAGGAGCTGTGGAAGTTCATGGATCGGACCCGGGGGACCCTCACTGACGAAGACTTCATGTAAAGAGTCGTGCGCTGGGCGATTCTCGATACGAGCGTTTACATCGACCACTGGTCAGGTGCGCTACCATCGGCAGCACTGGAACCGATCCGACGAGGCTTTGTGGTCAGGCAGTCGGCGGTCGTTCTCTCGGAATTGCGTCGCGGCGCCCGGTCGCAGCAGGCTAGACGACTGGTCGAGTCTCTTTATAGGATCGCTCCTGTTCGCTGGGAGCCCATGACAGATGATTGGTGGAGGGCAGGATTGCTCGTGCGAAACATCGGTGACCGGAATGGCTGGGACCCCGCAAAAAGACGGGCCTTTCAGAATGACGCTTTAATTGCGCTGACCGCACGCCGTCACGGAGCCGTTACAGTGACGCGCAATCGAGATGATTTCGAGCAACTCGCGCGCGCTGTACATATGCGCGTCATATTTCTTTAGAAGTTACCGATTCCGCGCCATCCGTCTCGTTCCCGAGCTCTTTTCCACGTACGTTTCACCGAAGGCCGCGTCTGGGGACTTTCGCGGCCAGCCGATGATGACGAGAAATACATCCAAGACGAAGAGTGCGATCGCCAGGTCGTTGAAGAGCGTCGCCTGGGGCAGCGCAGGCCAAAGCTGATTCGCTGCCCATAGCAGGAATGCGGCCGCGAGAAGAACGGCTTTCAAGAGCTCCATGGGCGCCGGACGGCGCATGCTTTGGTAAAGGAGGTATGTAACCGCGATCAAACTGAGGGGGACCGCAGCCAAGACGTCGTGGGCTCTGGTGGGGAAGAGCCCTGGAAAGGCATCCCATGCGAGCAGGAGCCCGACGCTCGCGAGCGTGAGCGCGCCCAGCATCGCGGGGATCGCTCGGTGAGCTCGGTTGAGGCGGGTGGACACGGCCACAGAGTATCCCAACGTACATTGTGCCGCGGGGCTCTCGATCACAGTGTGCTCGCAGAAATGACGCAGTTGCCACAGATTTCAGGCAAAATGCAGCGTAACGGTGCACGGAGAGCGTGGCACGCGACTTGCGTTGCCCGTTGCAAAGAACACATGTAGCCGTTCGGTGCTGAGCGAAGGCCCTTTTGTAGGGCAAGGCCCTTCTGTCGGGCACTCAGCGGCCACCAACAAAGGAGTGTTTTCATGCTGGCTCTCAGCCTAAAGAGCTCGGTGGCTCTCGCTATCGCGAGCGCGCTCGCTGCAGCGTGCGGAGCAGATCGCGAATCCACCGGGCAGCAGCGCGACCCGTTGGTGGCGAGCGATGCGGTTGCTATCCCCGCAACCACGCGCTCGTCATTCACGGCGACCTCGTGCACCAACGCACCGGGGCCGTACATCACCCTCGACGGCGATGTCACATTGGGAGGGTTCGGCGTGCGCCTTCTTCCGCAACAACCAGAAAGGTACGCACGAGCACGTCGAGGAAATCACCAACGATCTATCGGTAGTGCCGTTGGGAGAAAAGATCGTCATCCCGAAGCAGCCCTCGCAAGGCGGCTCGGGAGGCAATCCGTTCATATGGGCACAACTGCTGGATGGCAGCGGAAAAGCGCTCACGGATGAGATGTTTCTTGGACGGTGCGTGCAGTGCGTATTCCGGCCATCATGATCACCCAGTTCGGTTTAACGTGATCAGCTGTTTCGGCCATCGTGATCAGGTCCGAGTCGGAGCGAAGCGACGCTGGGGTAGTTGTCAGTCGGTGGAGTCGGTTTGAGGTTTCTCCTTACGGCGAGAGGGGCCCTTGAGAGCGAGCCTGTGGGCATGGTTGAGGAGGCGGTCGCAGATGGCATCGGCGACGGTGGGTTCGCCCAGATACTCGTGCCACTTATCAGGAGGTAGCTGGCTGGTAACAATGGTGGACCCGGTAGCGTAACGGTCCTCCAGGACTTCG
>DASXTY010000996.1:0-3382 GCA_036505155.1 Polyangiaceae bacterium
CCCCGATCACAGCTCGCTTGCCGTCCGCCACGCAGTCGACGTCCACCTCAATCGCATTTTTTACGAATTCGTCGATGAGCAAGATTTGCGACCCGCCTTCGTCGCGAGCCGCGTCGATGGCCAGACCAACGTAGGCATCCAGCTCCTCATCGCTCCAGCAGATCATCATGGCTCGCCCCCCGAGCACGTACGATGGCCGGACCAGCACCGGATACCCGATGGATCGAGCAACCGCGAGCGCCTGGTCGACGCCGCGGGCGATTCCGGCGCGCGGGCGCGACAGCCCGAGTTTCGATAGCAGCGCATCGAAACGCTCCCGGTCTTCGGCTCGGTCGATGGCGTCGGCGGGAGTGCCCAAGAGCCGCACTCCGGCGCGCTCCAGCGGCACGCTGAGCTTGAGCGGAGTCTGCCCCCCGAACTGGACAATGACCCCCAATAGCTCGCCCTTCGAGGACTCCTCTCGACAAATGGCCAACACGTCCTCCAGGCTGAGCGGCTCGAAATACAGACGGTCCGACGTATCGTAGTCGGTGGAAACGGTTTCCGGATTGCAATTGATCATCACCGTTTCGATCCCCAGTTCGCGGAGCGCAAAAACCGCGTGACAGCAGCAATAATCGAACTCGATACCTTGACCAATGCGATTCGGCCCGCCGCCGAGGATGATTACTTTTTTCTTGGCGCTGACATCGCTTTCGCTTTCAAGCTCGTAGGTTGAATAAAGGTAGGGGGTCTTGGCCACGAATTCGGCAGCGCAGGTGTCGACGCGACCGTACACCGCGCGTACCCCGTGCTGTTCGCGCAGAGCGAAAATCTCCGGTTCGCTGAGTCGGCGCAGCGCCGCTATTTGCTGGTCGCTAAACCCAAGTCGCTTGCTGTCGATGAGCAAGTCCCGGGTGAGCTCCGGACTGGACCGGAGCCTTGCTTCGTGCTCCACCAGCCGCGGTATCTGAAGCAAGAACCAGGGGTCGATGCGGGTGCGCTCCGCCACTTCTTGCACCGGAATTCCGAGCCGCAACGCGTCGGCAACGTAAAATAGTCGGTCCGCGGTGGGCGTATCGACGGCTCGCCGCAGCGAAGCCGCCAGCTCTTCGGAGCTCGGGGGCGGGAGCTCGGGCCGCGCTCGCACAATGGGCGGCGCTTCGTGGGTCAGGTCGCGAGCGGCGGAAACCAAGCCTTTTAGCCGATAGTCGACCTTATCCAGAAGACTCACCAGGCCGCTCCTGCCGGTTTCGAGCGAACGCGCCGCCTTCTGCAGCGCTTCGGCGAAAGTGCGACCGATGCTCATCACCTCTCCGACGCTTTTCATCTGGGTGCCCAACCGCGCGTCGGCGCCGGGAAACTTCTCGAAGGCAAAGCGCGGCCACTTGACCACCACGTAGTCGATGGTGGGCTCAAACGCGGCGCTGGTTCCGGTGATGTCGTTTTCGAGCTCATCCAGGGTGAAGCCCACGGCGAGCCGCGCCGCCACCTTGGCGATCGGATAACCAGTGGCTTTCGAGGCCAGTGCGCTGGAGCGCGACACCCGCGGATTCATCTCGATGACCAGCACCCGACCATCTTCGGGATTAACGGCAAACTGCACATTGGACCCACCGGTTTCCACTCCGATTTCGTGCATCACAGCTCGCGACGCATCCCGCAACCGTTGATATTCGCGATCGGTGAGCGTCATGGCCGGCGCAACGGTGATGGAATCTCCGGTGTGGATTCCCATCGGATCGACATTTTCAATGGAGCAAACCACGATAAAGTTGTCGGCCGCGTCTCGCATCACTTCGAGCTCGAACTCTTTCCAACCGATCACGCTCTCTTCAACCAAAACTTGACGCGACGGCGACTGGGCCAGCGCCCAGTGCACCTTGGTCTCCAGCTCCTCGGGCTTCTCCACCACCGCTCCCCCCGAGCCGCCCAGGGTAAAGCTCGGGCGAAGGATCACGGGGTAACCGGTTTCTTCGATCACGGCTCGAGCTTCTTCGAGATTCTGCGCATAACCTGACCGGGGGCATTCGAGTCCCGCCCGCTGCATCGCTTGCTTGAACAGCAGTCGATCTTCGGCCATCCGGATGGACTCGATCCGCGCGCCCAGAAGCCTCACGTTGTACGCGCTGAGAACTCCCTGGTCGGCGAGCTGCATGGCGAGGTTCAGCGCCGTTTGACCCCCCAAAGTCGGCAGCAGCGCATCCGGCCGCTCGCGCTCGACAATTGCGGTAACGCTCTTGAGGTCCAGCGGTTCGATATACGTCCGGGGCACCAGCTCGGGATCGGTCATGATGGTGGCGGGGTTCGAGTTCACCAGAACCACGTCGTAGCCCTCACTGCGGAGCGCTTTGGCCCCTTGCGTCCCCGAGTAGTCGAATTCGCAGGCTTGGCCGATCACGATGGGACCTGAGCCCACGAGCAGGATTTTCGAGATGTCGGTTCGGCGCGGCACGCTCGCGCCTTACCACACGGAGTAAATTGAGAGGGAGGAAATCCGCCGCCCTAGATTAGCACTACTGCGGGAGGTCGATTGGGGACAGAGCTGTCAGCGATCAGCTGTCAGCTTTCCCTGACATTCTGTCAGCATGAAAGACTTCCGCACCCTGAGTGTCTGGCAGAAAGCCCACCAGCTAACGCTTTCGATCTACCGCGCGACCAAGACCTTTCCGCGCGAGGAGCTGTATGGTTTAACCAGTCAGCTACGGCGCGGCTCGGCCTCTGTGAGTTCACTCATCCGAAAGCTGACCGCTGACCGCTGATCGCTTACCTTCGAGGAACGGAGTTCCCACGGTAGTGCTAAACGGCGTCCTCGAGGAAAGTCACCGAAGCAACCTAGCTTCCTCCTCGCTCGCACATGTAATACGCGGACGAGCCGGAACTACAGGGGAGGTCCGTCCACGTCCCATCGTCCAGGTGCCATGCCGTCATTATGATGCAGTCCTCAGCGTCGTTGATGGGTGCGCCGCCGCCGTACCAGTGCGTGTACACTACCGGGTCACCGTTGGCCCATACGAACGTCCCCTCCACACTGATGTCATTGAGGCCGATCCAGGTATAGGTGACGTTCCTGACATAGTTATTCCAGAGGTAGTCGTTTTCAGCTTGGGAGTTGATGGACACCAGGCTCCCGCCCCAGCTCTGGCAGCTGGCAAGCGCTGCCTGCCAGGTCGCGTAGGACGCAAAGAAGTGGTAGCAGTGCAAGCCATACGTGAAGTCGCCGGGCCCATTGCACAGGAATGGTCCGCATACCAAGCTCGCGCAGTTAACGGTTGAGCAGTCCGCGTTGACCAAGCAGCTCCTACCCTCCGCACAGGTGGAGCCACAAATGCCGCCGCAGTCCACATCCGATTCATTCTGGTTTTTTACGGTGTCGCTGCAGCTCGCCGGCTGACAGGTACAG
>DASXTY010000997.1:0-3385 GCA_036505155.1 Polyangiaceae bacterium
CGCCCATCGAACAGGTAGTTGGCAAGCTGTTTCAGACGGGCGCGGTAGAGCCCCCAGCCGACGAAAAGAATCATGCGTAAGACCTGGCGCAAGATAGCCGCCATTTGCAATGCGTATTTCGCCATGTGGGTGGAGTATCGAGCCGAGATCTACCTTTGGGCTCTGGCCGGCATCATGCCGCTCATCTTGATGGGCATTTGGAACCAGGTGAGCAAAAACGCCGCTTTCTCCCTGAATCCAAACGATTTCGTGCGCTACTTCTTGGCGGTTTTCATAGTCCGCCAGCTCACCTTCGTTTGGGTGATTTACGAGTTCGAATACCTGATCGTGGAGGGAGCGCTCACGCCGCTTCTGCTGCAGCCCATTAACCCGGTGTGGCGCTTCGTGCTGGCGCACATCACCGAACGCATTGCGCGTCTGCCCTTTTCTTTTGCCATCTTGGCGGTCGGCTTCCTCTTGTACCCGAAAGCTTTTTGGATACCGAAGCTTTCGGACGTGGCGCTGGCCGGAGCCGTGGTAGCGGCGGCGTTTGCGGTTCGATTCACGCTTCAGTACGCATTTGCGATGTTGTGCTTTTGGACCGAGCGCGCCGCCAGCATCGAAGATCTGTGGTTCTGGTTCTACACCTTCTTGTCAGGGTTGATCGCGCCGCTGGACGTGTATCCGGCTTGGGTCCGCAGCGCCGCCGAACTCACGCCGTTCCCCTACTTATTGTATTTTCCGGCTCAAATTCTGGTCGGTCGTCCGGTACCCCTGCTCCGCGGCTGCGGGGTTCTACTGGCGTGGGGAATCGGAAGCTTTCTACTTTACCGCCTGCTCTGGCGGCTCGGATTGAAGCGCTATTCGGCGATGGGAGCCTAACCGTTCATGCGGCATCTCAAGCTGATCTGGCTGTTTTGGTCCACCTCGTTGGGCTCGGAAGCCGAATATCGGATAAACTTCCTGGTGGCTTGCTTGAGCAGCCTGGGAAATCTAGTGGGCAGCCTGTTCGCGCTTTCCCTCTTCTATCAAAAGGGAGGCCAGCTGGGCGACTGGCGGTGGCTCGAGGCTCTGATCATCATGGCGCTCTTCACCATTCTTCAGGGCACCATGCGCGCTTTTTTGAATGCCAACCTTTCGCGGATCGTGGAGCACGTGCGCACCGGTACCCTGGACTTCATCCTCCTAAAGCCGGTTTCCAGCCAATTTTGGCTGAGCATGCGCCGGTTTTCACCGTCCGGGCTCCCCGATCTGCTGATCGGAATCGGCATGCTCGGGTACGCGAGCCACCGATTGTCGTTGAGCCCTCTGGCCGGCTTGGTTGCAATGTTGCCTCTGGCTTCGAGCCTCTTAATTCTCTACAGCCTGTGGTACGTGATCGCGACCACGACCATTTGGTTCGTGAAGATTTACAACGTCACCGAGGTGCTGCAGTCAGTGCTCGCGGCCGGGCGGTTTCCCATTGACGCTTTCCCCCCTGGCGTCTACCGCTTCTTCTTCACTTTCGTCATCCCGGTTGCATTCATGACCACGGTGCCGGCGCGTTTCTTGTTGGGCCGCGGCGGGCTCGACAACTTGCTCTGGTCGGTGCTGTTTGCGCTCGGGCTCTTTACATTCAGCTGTCTGTTTTGGCGCTTCGCCTTGCGCTCCTACGGCAGTGCCTCGAGCTGATTCAAGGGCTGGGCGACGTCGGCGGACATCGGAGGTTCTTTAGAGGTTGCCCCCACTCGCAGGTGCTCCCGGCCTCCGGCCGGTGCGCGCCTGCGGTCTCCCCCAAATCGCGGCTTCGCCGCTCAGGGGGAGACGGGCGTCTTGCCGGAAAAGTACTCGTACACGTTAATCAAGTTGCCCTCGCAATCGCGGAGCGTCGCCATACGGTAGCCTTCATCTTCTTCGAGCTCGCGTGTGAACTCGACGCCGCGCTCCTTTAAGAGCACCAGCGTGGACGGCAGATCCTCGCATTGAATCGACGGAATGCAGTTCGACGCACCGAGCACCGGATTGGTTCCGTCAAGCGCGAGCACCGTATCGCCTTCCGGCAGGGCCATCATGCACCACGGATGGTCATGCAGCCCGAGCGGCTTGAGCCCCAGCTTGTCCCGATACCACTCGACGGCGGCTTTCCAGTCGCGTACGCGAATGCTCACGATGTCGAGCCGCTTCAGCAAGGTTGGCCGGCTTTTTTTCAGCCGAACGGTAGCACATTCGAATAGACTGTGGAGTAGATGAAAACGGCGCGGATCGTGCTCGACGAGAGGGCTTTGCTCGCCGCCGATCGTGACGCCCGCCGGGCCGGTCTCAACCGGTCGGCGCTCCGAGCGACGGTAGCGCCGATAACTTCCACGACTTTGCGCTCGGGTGCGACGAGGCCATATGAGCTCTCACTACCGAACCGTGGATCCTAATATCCTACCGAAGCACTTCGACGCGGCAGCGGCGGAGGCGCGTTGGGCGGAATTCTGGCGTCGCGAAGGCGTTCACGCCTACGACCCCGAGCGACCGCGGGAGGAGACTTTCGTGGTGGACACCCCTCCGCCCACGGTTTCCGGATCGCTGCACGTGGGGCACGTTTTCAGTTACACCCACACCGACGTCATAGTGCGCCACCAACGCATGAGTCAGAGGAACGTTTTTTATCCTATGGGCTGGGACGACAACGGCCTGCCCACCGAGCGGCGGGTGCAGAATTATTTTCACGTACGCTGCGATCCCACCCGGTCGTACGAGCCCGGGCTCAAGCTGGAGCAGGCCGCCGCAGCCCAGCGCTCTGAGCCGCCGCGTCAGGTGTCTCGCTCCAACTTCATCGAGCTCTGTCGCGAGGTGACTCTCGAAGACGAAAAGGCGTACCTGGCGCTCTGGCAGCGAATCGGGCTGAGCGTGGATTGGAACCAACAATACGCGACCATCGACGATCGCTGCAGGCACCTGGCAGAGCTGAGCTTTTTGGATTTGTACCAGAAGGGTCACATTTACAATATCGAAGCTCCCACCATGTGGGACGTCGATTTCCAGACTGCGGTCGCGCAAGCCGAGCTGGAAGATCGACCCAAAAAGGGCGCCTTTCACGATATCGAGTTCGGCGTGGAAGGCACAGGTGCGAGTTTCGTGATTTCTACCACTCGGCCCGAGCTTTTGCCCGCATGTGTGGGAGTCACGGCGCACCCAGACGACCATCGCTATCGGGCCTTCTTTGGTAAGCGCGCAGTGACGCCGCTGTTCAAAGCACCGGTGCCGATCTTTCCGAGTGAGCGCGCCGATCCAAAAAAGGGGACCGGCATATTGATGGTGTGCACGTTCGGCGACGCTACCGATGTCGAATGGTGGCGCAGCGAGCGGCTCGCGCTGCGTCAAGTGCTGGGGCGAAACGGTCGATTTTCCGCGGTGCAATTTGGCGACGGCGCTTTCG